>CAKZLZ010000178.1 GCA_937127435.1 uncultured Verrucomicrobiota bacterium
TGCACCGCCACAAAAGGGTTTTCCGCCCGGTTGCTGAGGCGATGTAACGCATGCGCCACCAACTCTTTTCCGGTTCCGCTTTCCCCGTTAATCAACACCGTGGCCCGGCTCGGCGCCACCTGCTTGATGGTGTCAAACACCGACTGCATCGCTCCCGCTTGACCGATGATATTTTCCATCCCGTACTTGGCATCCAACTCCTGCTTTAACTGCAGGTTGGAGGCTTCCAGCTTTTTGGTTTTGATCGCCCGCTGTAACAAAACTTCCAACCGATCTAAATTCACCGGCTTGGTTAAAAAATCGTAAGCACCGGCTTTCATCGCCTCAACCGCCGTTTCCACATTTCCATAAGCGGTTAACAAAATACATACCGGCTGAGGGTCCGTAGTTAAAATCCGTTTCACCAAAGTCATCCCGTCCATGCCCGGCATCCGTAAATCCGTAAGTACCGCATCGGGAGATTGGGACTTCAACACATCCAAAGCCGCCATGCCCGAATCCGCCAGGAGAATATTATATTTCCGGCGCAACGCGCGCGCCAAACCCTCACGGGTATTTTTTTCATCGTCGACAATCAGTACAGTTGGCTTCATGATGTGGAATCCTCACGGCCGCCCAACAAGCGGATCCGTTGTTCAAATCTGGGTAACAGTAAAGTAAAGGTGGTCCCATGACCGGGCCGGGTTTCAATTTCAATTTGTCCACCATGGTCCTGCATGATCCGCTGCACAATCATCAGTCCCAATCCGGTGCCTTCCTCTTTGGTGGTGTGGTAGGCATCAAAGAGCGCTCCCAAATCTTCGGCTTCAATTCCCGATCCCGTGTCCGAAAATGAAACCGCCACCCCGTGTTCGGAGATGCGAACCCGAATGGTTAAAATCCCGCCCTCCGTCATCGCCTGAATCGCATTTCGAATCAAATTATAAAAGGCCTGTTGCATCTGACCTTTGTCCAATTGCAGACTGGGTAAATCTTCAGGGATTTCTTTTTCCACCCAAATACCCCGGTCAGAGATCTCCCTCTCCATCGATTTCAGTGTTTCTTCCAACAGCGTATCCACCTGCACCGCCTCCCGCTGGGGTTGCGTCGGACGCAACGCACGCAGAAATGAATGAATAATTTGGTCCAAGCGCTTAATTTCGTTGCTGGAGACTTCCACCAATTCCAACAAGGCCTCACGCAATTCCTGATCCTTCACTTCCTGCAATTCCCGCTCCATAATCTGCAAATGGATATTCAAAGAATTTAATGGATTGCCAATTTCATGCGCCACCCCCGCCGCCAACAAGGTAATCGCTTCCAAACGTTTCGACTCTACCGTACTTTCCTCCCGCTCCCGATCCGAGGTGACATCCCGCAAAAAAATCAGGGCGCCTTCCGCATCGTCTTCCGCCCCCTGCACCACCTGTAACGGTACCACATAAAATTCCACAATGCGGTGCTCCGGATAGGTCACTTCAATTTCCCGGTTGACCATCCGGGTCCACGCTTCCGGGTCCAGCCCCATCAACCCTTCCCAATCCAATGTAGGCAATGCCTCCTGAAGACTGGAACCCGTCATCGCTTCCACATCCCCACCCAGCAAACGCGCCACTGCGTCATTGGCATACGTCACCAAACCTTTTCCATCCACCACCACCAATCCCTCACGAATGGATTGTAAAATCGTTTCCAGCAACCCTTTTTCCCTCGCCAATCGAAGAAAATGGGTCTGCAAACTGTCCGGATCAATCCGGTCAATTCGTCTCAATAATTGTTCTAAAAACCCTGATTTCATTACAGAAATGAAATCATAATCCTTCACATAAATCGAGACATTTTGACGCTACAATTTCATATTGAAGATCAGGCAAGATGATTTTGGGCAGGATAATTGCCCTGTATCATTATTCTTTGAAGCACCTCTAAAATAAATCCTTCCACCCAAAATCCCTCAACCGTAAACCCTCAACCCTAAATCATCCTATCCTAAATCATCCTATCCAAAATCATCCTATCCAAAATCATCCTGCCCTAAATCATCCTGCCCAAAATCATCCCATCCAAAATCATCCTGCCCTAAATCATCCTGCCCAAAATCATCCTGCCTCAGCTCTTTCAATCCTTGCTCTAGAGAGCACCTATGCTAAGCGGAATTTTGTATACACATACCCACCTTTTAATCCTACTCCCATGAAAACACGACTCCCTCTATTATTCCAAATTCTCGGCCCGGTTCTCTCTCTAATCATCTACGGCATTTTATCCGCAAACGAATCTTTTACCCCGGCGGCCGCCGGAACTGCGGGTATCACTTTTCTTTGCGCTTTCTGGTGGTGCACCGAAGCCATCCCCATTCCTGTCACTTCCATTATACCTTTCGTTCTGTTCCCACTTTTGGGCATTCTGGATTACAAAGTCCTGGCCGGAGCTTTCGGACATAAATTTATTCTGCTGTTTATGGGCGGTTTCATGCTCAGTCGCGCGGCGGAAAAATCCAGTACCCATCTGCGCATCGCCCATATGATGGTCAAAGGCATCGGCACCGAAACCAACAGCAAACTGATCATTGGCTTTATGCTCGCAACCGCTTTTTGCTCGATGTGGATTTCAAACACTGCCACCGCCCTGATCATGCTGCCGGTGGCCATCGCGGTGATCAAAGAGAACCACAACGAACCAAAATTCTCCACCAACCTGCTCCTCGCCATCGCCTACGGTGCCAGTATCGGCGGCATCGCCACCTTGATCGGCACCCCGCCCAATGGCGCTTTTGCCGGCGCTTATTTTGACATTACCGGCGACTCAGTCGATTTCGTCAGCTGGTTCAAAATCGGGCTGCCAGTTTCTATCCTCATGCTCATCGTCTGCGGATTCATCCTCACGCGCGGCGTCCGAGGAAAAAGCAGCTACGAAGCCGAAGAGCTTGGCCCCTGGACCACCTGGCAAAAACGCGTTCTGTTGATCATCGGATTGACCGCTCTACTCTGGATCACCCGCAAACTTCCCTTTGGCTGGGGAGGCTGGAGCGTTTGGCTCAATATGCCCAAAGCCGAAGACGCCACCGTCGCCCTGCTGGCAGTGGTGTGTATGTTTCTCATTCCCAACGGCGAAAAGAACCAAGACGGCAGCGGCAAAAAACTCCTCGACTGGGACACTGCCGTTCGCATCCCCTGGGGCATCCTGCTCCTGTTTGCAGGCGGACTGGCCATCGCCTCCGCCTTCACCGCATCCGGCTTGGCGGATATGATCGGACAACAATTGCAAAGCTCCACCGCAGGCATGCACCCTCTGCTGATCATCCTGCTCATCAGCTTCTCGGTCACCTTCCTCACAGAGATCACCAGCAACACCGCCACGGCCACTTTGCTCATGCCCATCCTTGCGGCGGGCGCGATCAGCTCCGGACTTAATCCTGCCCTCTACATGGTTCCGGCCGCCCTCTCCGCCAGTTGCGCATTTATGCTCCCCATCGCCACCCCCCCGAACGCCATTGTGTTCGGCGGCGCGGAGTGGGTCACCATCCCCAAAATGGTCCGCACCGGCCTCTGGCTCAACCTCGCCGGCGTGGTGATCATCAGTTTGGTCTGCTACTTTATTCTCGATCCGGCTACCGGACTCTAGGCACAGCTGGTGCGTATGAAAGTCATCCGCACGGCCCCAACTTCTGAAGATCACCTCAAAACATGATGATACTTTTTACACTTGCCACCTTTCAAAAACCCCAACATTCTTTATTGAAACAATAAAAAAGGGGGGGAGACATATGAAAGAAAAGTATCAGCACTGGGAGAAACTTAACGCGGGCCGTTCGGCGCTGATTTATGCAATATTCGGATTAATCTGGATTTTGTTCTCCGACCAAACCGTTGTGATACTTTTTCAGAATCCTGACCACCGACACCTTGCCCAAAATTTAAAAGGCTTCTTTTACATCCTGGTCACCACACTACTGGTGTACATTCTAATAAAAAGTTCCTCATCCACCATCCGGCAACAGGAAGCAAAAGCCCGCTTGCTGGCAGAGAACACACAGGATGTCATCTGGTCCCTGGATGCACACTGGCATATTCAGTACATCAATCCAGTGATCGAAAATTTCGTAGGAATCCCGGCTGCAGATTTATTGGGAAAACATGTCTCCAGCATCTGTGATGAAAAAACCCTCGCCTTCTTCAAAAATCAAATTCCGGTCCCGATTCATCCGGGACCGGAGAACAAAGGGTTTTTCGCAGAAGCTGAATTATTACATATAGATGGCACGACAATACCGGTGGAAATCAATGCGCGGCATATGTTCAATAAACAAAATGAGGTCATAGGCATTCAGGCAGTGTCCCGGGATATTCGCGAACGCAATGCCCTGCAGACCCAGTTACGGCAGGCACAAAAATTGGAATCCATTGGCACCATGGCCAGCGGGATTGCGCACGAAGTGAATAATCCCATTTCCATTATTTCCGCAACTGCAGAATTACTAACACAGAGTGACAGCATTGGCGACGACACCAAAGACCTGTTGATGCAGGTCATGCATCAGTCTGAGAATATCCACCAAATCGTGAACAATCTCCTCGGTTTTGTTCGGGTGGAAAAAATGCCAAAGCCGGAAACCATACAGGCCGGGATCCCCCTCCTCAAATGCCTGGAACTTGCGAAAGCCAGCCTGCAGCATGACCATATTCATGTGGAAGTCCATACTCCGGAAGATGTGCCGGATCTGACCTGTCTTCCCCACCAAATTCAGCAGGCCTTGCTCAACCTGGTTCAAAATGCCCAGGACTCCCTCAATGAACGTTATCCGGAAGCCGATCCCGGAAAACAACTACATCTCTCACTCTCCTCCCCGGATGCCGAACACATCCTCTTTACCGTGAAGGACCTGGGGACCGGCATGAACGCCGAGCAAATAGAGAAACTTTTTGATCCCTTTTACACCACCAAACCGGAAGGGAAAGGCACAGGATTGGGGATGTGGATTTTACATCAGATTGTGAAAAATCACCAAGGCAGTATTTTTGTGGATTCGAAGCCCCTTGAATACACCTCGATCGGCCTGCTCCTGCCGCTGAATTTTCAGACTGTTTCCGAAAGTTACACCCCGACAGTTCAGTTTAATTCCTCTCTCTTTGCTTCATCCATCCCGGAAACAATGCAAGGTATCCCCGCGGTTTAAAACTTATTTATTTTGTGGAAGCCCGGGTTCACGGTCAGCGCACCGGACCGAATTACAGCAAAACCCGCCCTGTTTTTAAACCCGGCGTATGGGTGATACCGCCCGGAAGATTTTCTTTTGGGTGGGGCACATAAATCCGTGCGCTTCCTCAGGCTTGAACCACCACCGCTTTAATTAAACACCATCTTTCCCCAACCGTTCCCAAGGAGAGGCCTCCTCCAGAATGTGGGCAAAGGTCGCGCAGCGCTGCGGATATTTTTCCGCAACATTGTGTAGCTCCTGGGGATCCTCACTAAGATCGAACAAACGGGGAGCTTGTTCGCGGTACTCAACATATTTCCATTCATTACTCGTCACACAGCGCCAGTCCTCGAGCTGGGAAACGGCATATTTCCGATGTTCAATGGCTGGATTTTTCAAACAGCTGCTAAAGGGTTTCGCATCCCACGTACCGGGAACCTTCACCCCAGCCAAATCCAGAATCGTCGCGGAAATATCGATCAACTCTACGGGTGAGCGGGAAACACCCCCTGACTCAACACCAGGCCCCGCCACAATCAACGGCACCCGCAACGACCCCTCGTTCCAAATGGATTTCTGCCAGCGTCCATGATCCCCCAGCATCTCTCCATGATCGGATGCAAATACAACCACCGTGTTGTCCCTTTCCCCACGACGATCCACCTCAGCCAACAACCGGCCGATCTCGTCATCAATATGCGAGCAACAAGCAGCATAATGCAAACGGTCTTTCTCCACATCCCTGTAAGCAGGCGGATCATCTGTGGGAGCCACCGCACCGGGAAAAGCTATTCCGTCATATCTGGATAACAACTCTGCAGGCGGATCGTACGGGTCGTGCGGACCGGGAAAATTTACCCACAGACACCAGGGTTTATTTTCAGGCGTCCGATTCAATAACTTCAACGCATGACGCCCCGTCACCGCATCCGTTGTAAGCTCATCCGGCAAGGCCGTAGGCGCCGCTGCACGCTCCAAAGGTTGCGGCGGATGATCATCCAAATGCGTTTGCAATTCTCCCTGCTCTTTCAGCAAAACAATATACGGATCATCAATTCCTTTCCGGGCATAGATCACCGCCTGACCTTTCCCATGATGATCAATCCCGTCGGAAAACCCCAGCGTATCCATTACCGGGTAGTAGCCTGTTTGACTTGGCTCGGTCAACGGCTTGAAGAGATCGCTTTTCCCACAAGTGGCAGTGTGATAGCCCGAGGCCCTCAATAAACTGAAAACCGTCGGCCGGTCCAAAGGCGTACAATGCTGATTGTCGGGAACACCCGGACCGGGAGGACGCTCCCCCAGGGCCAAACAGGCGCGGGCGGGCGAACAAAGCGGTGCACAGGTCCGGCAGCCACTGAAACGGATCCCCCTTTCCGCCAAGGCATCAATATTCGGTGTCTGCACCGGGACTTTTCCATAGGGAGAATCCTCACAGCCCAACCAGTCCCAGCGCCATTGGTCCGGAAACAAAAACAGAAAATTCGGTTGGTCTTTCATAATGGACGCTCTCCTTTCATGGCCTCTCAGGCCTATTGCAATTCCATTTTGCATTCAACCTATTTTATTTTTCGCACGTCGGGAATGCCGGTCCACCCGACCCGCTTTTAAGTGCAGCGTATCCGTAATGCAGTCCGGAAGATTTTCTTTTTGGTGGGTCACATAAATCAGCGCGCACCCGCTGGCTTGAATCACCGCGTCGATCAAGGCCACCAGACCTCTTCGATGGTGATCACTTAATCCCATGCACGGTTCATCCAGGATCAGAAGGTCGATAGGACGCACCAGCGCCCGGGCGATCAAAACCAAACGCTGTTCTTCAACCGGCAACTGTGAAAAACTCTTGTTGGCATCCGCCTGCAACCCCAAACAACTCAGCCAGTCCCGGGCAATACCACGCCGTACCCGACCACAATTTTCAAACAGTTGCAAGGTATCAAAAAATCCGGTGCAAACCGCATCCAATACACTCAATTCTTCATGAAAATAAATATGTTGCTCCGGCGACACACTTCCTATCCGTTTCTTCACCTGCCATATCGAATGCCCGGGCCCAAAGGATTTTCCAAATAAACGCACATCATTGGCATAAGCCATGGGGTTATCACCCTGAATCAAACTCAGCAGAGTGGATTTCCCCGCACCGTTGGGGCCGGAAAGTGCCCAGCATTCACCCGGTTGAATTGTCCACGAAACCTCACGCAAAATTTTTGCCTCTCCATATTGCACATTTACCTTTTTCATTTCTACAACCGCCTGCGTCAAGCGCCCCGGACGCAGACGGGAAAGCCAACTCTCCGGCAAGTCGATTTTTTTCGTTCGGGACTTTTTCTTTTGCGCCTGAAACCCCTTCGTTTTTTTATCCCCTGCAAAGCGCAACTGTTCTTTTTCCACCAGCACAAGCTTCTTCACAAAAGACGGAAGCAAATCCGTTTCCGGGGCAAGAAACATTAAATTCAATCCCAAACCCATCAGCTGTTTAAATATCCGGAACAACTCTTTTCGGTAATGGACATCCAAACCTTCATAAGGATGCTCCAACACCAGCAACATAGGATCCTTCAAGAGCGCACGGGCCAAAAAAACCTTTCGCCGCTCTCCGTTTGAAATTACATCCAACTCCCGGGTAAAAAGTTTTTGGATGCCCAGCAGTTCCACAACAGCTGATTGAAAAGAAATGTATTCACGCCGTCGTCTGGGGGGAACTTCCTCCAGCGAATAAAGTTCTTCCACCTCCATCTGCGACAAAAATTCAGAAACCAACAAAGGGGAATCCTGTAAGTTTCGATTCCAGCGCAGCTGTGCAAACGATTCGGCACCGCCCATTTCATCCTGAAGATCCGAAAATAATACATGTGCAACGCCACTTTCAGGACAGCCTTCAAATTGCGGATCCAATTCCTCGTACCCGTAAATCAATTCCCCCTCAACCGGCGGAAGCTCACCGCACAAGCCTTGAATCAACAGGTTGCGGCCGGAATCCATTTCCCCCACTACCCCCCAACATTCCCCCGACTTTATCTGCCAGCAACTGTCCCGAAAAACCAGACGATCCCCCACCCGAAAAGTCGTATGTTGAAGCGTAAGTACATCCCCTCGAAATTTTGCCGCTCTGAATTGCATGCCGGGCTCTTAGATTTTCACCACAGTCCGCCCGCGGGTTTTGCCTTTGGCCATATCTGCCAAAGCGACCGGCGTATCCTCCAAACGGATTTCCCGGCACAGGGCCTCCAACTTGTCAGACTTCCAGTCACCGGCCAGTTTCTGCCATAATTCTTTTTTCATCGGCAAAGGGCATTCTGCGGAGTCAATTCCGATCAGACTGAGCCCGCGTAAAATAAAGGGGAACACATTGGTCTTCAATTCCATGCCGGTAATCATCCCGCAGAACGTGATCACCCCACGGTGTTGCATCGAACGGGTCAATACTTCCAGAGTGGGACCGCCCACTGTTTCCACCGCACCGGCCCAACGACCTTTCAACATGGGCTTGCCGGAATCTTCGGTCAACTCTTCCGCGGGAATGATGCGCTTTGCCCCCAAGTCAATCAGCCAGGCCGCTTTTTGCGGATCGCGACTGGCCGCCACCACCTCAAATCCCGCCGCAGCCAACAAAGCCACCGCCACCGATCCGACCCCGCCCGTTGCACCCGTAACCAACACTTCGCCTTTATCCGGAGTCAAACCGTTTTGCAAAAGACGTTCCACGCATTGTCCGGCCGTAAATCCGGCTGTCCCCAAAATCATACATTCCCGCAAACTTAATCCCGCCGGTTTTTCAATCACCCATTCGGAAGGCACGCGGATGTATTCCCCCAGGCCACCAGAGGTATTCATTCCCAGATCAAACCCCACCACAATCACTTCCGTGCCTTTGGCCAACAGCGGTGATTCTTCAATCACACCCGCCGCATCCACCCCCGGAGTATGGGGGTAATTCCGGGTAATCCCCTTGTTGCCACTGAAGCTAAGGGCGTCTTTGTAATTCAAAGAAGACCACTGCACTTTGATCAGGGTGTCATGTTCAGGCAATTCTGACTGCTCACGCTGCACAATCGCATGTTCAAAAGTTTTCGGGGCGGATTCAGTTACGAGTAAAGCTTTAAATGTCATGCTATCGCATCTAAACGCTAAACACCCCATTGGAAAGAAATTTCAAATTATATCCGCCATCATAATAATGCACGCACACATTTTTCAACATGTCCCCTTCGAAGGCCCCGGATCAATCGGTTCCTGGCTCAAATCCCAAAATGCCACCACCAGCACCACCCGGTTTTATAAAGACGAATTCCCACCGGACATTGATAAGATAGATATCCTGATTATCATGGGCGGCCCCATGAGTGTGAACGACTCCGACACCCACCCCTGGCTCGAACTCGAAAAAGTGTTTATCAATGCAGCCATCCACGCAGGTAAACCGGTACTCGGCATCTGCCTCGGCGCCCAACTCATCGCTTCATCCCTGGGCGCAAAAATCTATCCCAACCCCGTGAAAGAAATCGGCTGGTTTCCGGTCTTCGGAAAGGACCCTGCGGAAGGTTTCCGGTTTGAGGAAGAACTTACAGTCTTTCACTGGCACGGGGAAACATTCGATTTACCTCCCGACTCCACTCTGCTCGCCTCATCGGCGGATTGCAAAAACCAGGCTTTTCAGTTGAAAGGTAAAAAAGTCATCGGACTCCAATTCCATTTGGAAACCACTCCCGAATCACTGAACGGCATTCTGAAAAACTGTGAGGACGAATTGGTGAAGGGCGAAATGATCATGTCGGCAGCGGAAATAGAATCTCTGGCACCCGCCCATCTGGAAAAGAACAACCACATCATGAACGCGCTTCTGTCTTACTTAACTTCTGCTTGATCCCGGGTCCCTTCGGGGTGTAGAGTCTGACGGCATGACACCCCCCAATATTCTTCTCATTACCGCCGACGATATGAACTGGGACGCCGTCGGAGCCTTTGATTGTCCCGACGCAGGTACCACCCCTAATCTGGATCAACTTGCCTCGGAAGGCATGCGTTTTGACCATGCCCATGTAACCATTTCCGTCTGTCAGCCAAGCCGCTCCGCCATGATGACAGGCCTCTATCCCCACCATTCCGGCGGTGAAGGTTTTTTCCGTTTGCGGAAACCCGGCATTCCTCTGTTACCGGAATGCTTACGGGCTGCCGGCTATCAAGTAGGCATCTTAGGAAAGCTCGGGCACTCCACTCCTTATGAATCTTTTCGGTGGGACGAAGAAAAAGATATCGATGATTTGGGTCACGGACGGAACCCGGAAATCTATGCAAAATACGCGAATGCTTTTTTAGCAAAAGCGGAAGAAGATCAGAAACCCTTCTTCCTCATGCTCAACACCCATGATCCCCATCGACCTTTCTACGGCAACGATCCGGAAGCCTGGTATGAATCCGACGACCCATCTCCCGCCGCCGTCCCCTCAAAAGTATTTAGCGAAGATGAGATTACAGTCCCCGGCTTCTTAGAAGACCTGCCGGAGGTCCGAAAAGAAGTTGCCGAATATTACAGTTCCGTTCGACGTGGAGACGACACCATTGGTGCGGTTCTTACCCTACTCCGGGAAACCGGCCTGGAGGAAAATACTTTGGTCGTTTTCCTTTCTGACAACGGCATGGCCTTCCCTTTTGCCAAAACCAATTGTTATCTCAACAGTACCAAGACCCCTTTTCTGATCAAATGGCCCGGACACATTCCTCCCGGAAGTCGTTGTAGCGATCACATGATCTCAGGCATTGATCTGATGCCTACACTCCTGGATGCCGCCGGAATCCCTCTTCCCGGAAATATCGACGGACGCTCTTTTCTCCACTTGCTTCACGGGGCCACCCTGCCCGATCGTGATTGGGTCTTCACCCAGTTCCATCAAACCGCAGGCAAAAACAATTACCCCATTCGTTGCGTTCAGAACCGCCGCTTTGGATATATGTTTAATGCCTGGTCCAATGGAACGCGCGAATTCAAAAACGAATCCCAATCCGGACGGACCATGAACGCCATGATTGAAGCCTCGGAAACGAATTCTGAAATTGCAGACCGGGTACAATTTTTTCTCACCCGACAAGTCGAAGAATTTTATGACTTCGAAAACGATCCCAACGCCCGCAACAACCTCGTGGATAACCCCGCCTATCAGGAAATTTTGCTGGAGCTCCAAGACAAACTTGAGCAATGGATGACCGAAAATGCGGATCCGGCCCTGGATGCTTTCAGAAGCAGAAACGACCCCCAAGCTTTGCAAGCTTTTATGGAATCACAGGCCCGGGAACTGGGTGGCAACTTTTAAAGTTCTCTCACTCTGTATTTTCTTCAGCCGCATTCCGCAATTTTACGGCGTAAAAAATATGAGGAACATTCGGACGCCAGGCGGGTAAGATCAACGTGATGGCAATTTCCTCAATTGCGGAAATTACCAGTACGATAACACCCGCCCTGAAAACCCAGGGAGTCAAACCTGAAAACAAAACCCAGACACCCAGCCCTAAAACAGCCGTTGAAAGTTTTGCACACCAGGTATGATAAGAAGGCAAATGACGATAAGCAAGCAGGGTCACCAGCCCCGAAGAAGCCAACATCACCACCAAAGCGGCAAACCACCCCGCTTCATAACGAATAAGATCCGGCCAAAGCAGCAATCCACCCAGAATCACCACCGCCCCGGTGAGCACGTCTCCAATCGTATCCAATTGCGATCCGAGTTTACTTTGCTGATCCAACAAACGGGCCAAAAATCCATCGAGAAAATCTGTCAGCAAAGAACCCGCAAAGCCCCATAAAAACAAATCCTCTCTCCCCGTCATCCCCGCCATAAGCAAAACGGGAGCCAGGAAGATACGAATCAGGCTCACAAAGTTAGGAACAGTATAAATTGGAGTGGAGAACATAAATTGTTTTTACCAGTCCAGAAGCCATAAGGACACAAAGAAATACGGTGAAAAATGATGCCGAAACTAAAAATCCCGAAACCAGGTTCCCTTAACAGCCGGTATTCAAAACACTTGCCCATGCAGTGAGAGAGCCGTGCTTTCAGCACTCTCCCTCTCATCCATTTTTGTCCCGGCCCTGACGGACCGGGCTTTGGGGAGTCGTCCGTACCGGACTCATTTTATCTGCCACCTGCGCCTTTAAATCCTGAAAGGATGACTCTCCAAAGGCCAGTCCGTCAGGGCTGGCTTGATCAATTCAAAATCAAATTGAGGCCTGAAAGGCCGGCTCTCTTACTGGCAGGCCTATTCATACCGCTATTTAGACTTCGGCTCCGGCACCGGATCATATCCACTTCCCCCCCAGGGATTGCAGCGACCCACCCGATAGACAATCAGCCACAGCGCTTTAAAAATATTGTGTTTGTGTAGCGCTTCCAGCGCATATTTTGAACAGCTCGGTTCAAAGCGGCATCCGCCACCCAATGGGCCGGTAATCAAATGGAGCACCGGAGATAAGAACAGTCGGTAGAGATGGATCAGCAATAAGAAGGGTGATGCCAAGATCCAGCGGAACGCCTTCACCACTCAAGATCCAAACGGGTAAGATCCCCTTCCCCCGGCAATTGCTCCAACACTTCCGCCACCGTATCGTTCATCCCCGGCAATACCCGGTCAGGTTGCAGTTCTGCCAGGGGCTGCACCACAAAGCGGCGTTCCGCCCAGCGCGGATGCGGGACCACCAGTCCACCGGATCCAATGAGTTGATCTCCGTAAAAAATAATGTCCACATCCACTTCCCGGGGAACATTGCGATCATCGGTATCCCGCCGGCGACCCAGGGCATATTCCACTTCCCCAATCTGTTTAAGCCAGTGCTGGGCATCCAATCCGGTTTCGATAATCATCAATGAATTCAGAAATTTCATATGCTGAAACTCTGCTTTCACATCCACCGGTTCGGTTTCGTAAAGCGAACTCTTCCCCACCAGCACCGCATCTTCCTGTTCGAGGATAATGCGTCCGGCTTTGCGGAGGTTTTCAACTTTGTCGCCCAGATTGCTTCCCAGCGACAGTCCGATCTGAACCCGTGCACTCATACGTCAGTCCAGACCCAAAACATCCTTCATGCTATAAACCCGACCGGCAGACTGACCCGAAAGCCAATCCGCAGCCCGCAAAGCACCAATGGCAAAAGTTTCCCGGCGGGTCGCCCGATGGGACAAATCAATCAGTTCGCCATCCGCCGCAAAACGAACGGTATGATCGCCAACCACATCCCCGCCGCGCAAGGCGTGGAAACCAATCTCTTTGGCGGGACGCTCTCCTTCGATGCCGCTGCGTCCGTCTTTCTGAACTTCCGGCAACACCCAGTCACTCCCTTTAGCCGCCGCTTCTCCCAGAAACAGCGCGGTGCCGCTCGGCGCATCCTTTTTCATGCGGTGATGCATTTCGGTGATTTCAATATCGTAGCCCTTGTCTTTCAAGGTGCGGGCCGCCTGCTCCACCAAATTGGCCAGCAGGTTTACGCCCAGACTCATGTTCGGCGCAAACAGCACCGGCATTTCTTTGGCCGCAGCTTCGACTTCAGCCTGCTCTTTCGGACTCAAGCCCGTGGTGCCGATCACCACCGACTTCCCGGCCGCTTTCAAAATTTCCAAGCGGTCTTTCACCCCGGTATGAAAACTGAAATCAATAAACAGATCGGCACGGTCCATGGCTTCCGGCAAACTGGAACTCAACGCCACCCCGCAAGGAGCACGTCCGGCCAACAAACCCAAATCCTGGCCTTGCGCCGGATTGGTTGCCAAATCCACCGAACAGGACAATTTAAGACCCGGCACCAACTCATCCAACAGACAAGCGGCAATGGCCTGACCCATCCGGCCGGCACCGCCAATAATTCCTACCCGGGTCATGACAGTACTCCTTCACGGTCAAGCAACACTTCCAGACGGGCACGGTTTTCTTCGGTCATCTGACAAAGCGGCAGACGGAATTTTTCTTCCATCGCTCCCATCATCGCCATTGCGGTTTTGATGGGCAACGGATTCACTTCCATGCCCAACAAAGCAGAAAACAAGGTATGGTTTTGCAAATGCAATTTGCGGGCTTCAGCGAACTGACCGGCCAAAGCCGCAGACACTATCGCCACCACCCGTTCTGGGAAGGCGTTGGACGCCACGGAAATGACGCCTTTGGCGCCCACCGAAATCATCGGCAGGGTCAGCGGATCATCTCCGGAAAGCACACACATGTCCGGTTGCCTGGCCAGGATTTGACTTACCCGGTCCACAGATCCGCCCGCTTCTTTTACCGAAACCACACTGGGATGCGCGGCACAGCGGCCAATCAGATCGATGGACAATTCTTTGCCCGCACGGCCCGGTACATTGTACAGCACTACCGGCAAACCCAAATCCGCCACCGCCATAAAGTGCGCCAGCAATCCGTCATCGGAAGGTTTGTTGTAGTACGGGGTGACCTGCAAAGTTGCGTCGCAACCCAGATCCAAAGCGGCCCGGGTCAGCTCGCAAGCTTCGCGGGTGGAGTTTGCGCCGGTTCCGGCAATGATTTGCACCTTGCCGTCCGCGCGTTTTTGTACGCGGCGAATGACATCAATATGCTCTTCGCCGGTAAGGGTCGGTGATTCGCCGGTGGTGCCCACCGGGACGAGTCCTTGAACCCCTCCTGCGATTTGGGCATCGACCAGGCGGTCAAGTGCGTCTGTATCCACAGCCCCACTCGTCTTAAACGGGGTGACAATGGCGGTATAAACTCCTGAAAACATTTTATTATCCTGTTGGGTTGCGGTGGAGAAAAAGGCTTACGCCTTTTCCTCTCACAGGCAGGTATGCCTGTGTTACCTTTTAGCGCGCATGCGAAGACGCAGGGAGTTCAAACGAATGAACCCCTGAGCGTCGAACTGGTCATACACATCATCTTTTTCGAAAGTAGCCACATCTTCGTCATACAAAGAATTGGGTGAACGGCGTCCAACCACGGTAATATTTCCTTTGTACAATTTAATGCGGGCATCACCGGTGGTGTCCTTGGCCGCTTCGTCGATTGCCGCCTGCATCATCAGACGCTCCGGGGCAAACCAGTAGCCGTTGTATACCAGTTCCGCATACTTGGCGGCCATGCCGTCACGCATATGCAAGACTTCACGGTCCATGGAAAGCTGTTCCACCGCTTCACGCGCTTTGTAGAGAATGGTACCGGCCGGGGTTTCGTACACCCCGCGGCTTTTCATGCCCACGTAACGGTTTTCCACGATATCGATTCGGCCC
Organism: uncultured Verrucomicrobiota bacterium; assembly: GCA_937127435.1. Taxonomy (GTDB): domain Bacteria; phylum Verrucomicrobiota; class Kiritimatiellia; order SS1-B-03-39; family UBA6053; genus UBA6053. Next base: position 15,418 of record CAKZLZ010000178.1, read on the forward strand.
ACGCCGTGTTTTCCGGCAATGATATTCAGTTTGAGCATCAGGTCCAAAGGTGAAAGCGCTTCGCCATTCAGAGAAACCGCATCGCCTTTTTCAAATCCGATTACGATCTCTTCCGGTTCGTCCGGTGCATCCTCGGGATCCACCGTCAACATGAACATTTCTTTATCGGGGGCACGCCATGGATCTTCCAATATGCCGCCTTCGAAGGAAATGTGAAGAAGGTTACGGTCCATTGAATAGGGTTTCTTGGCGGTCACCGGCACTTCAATGCCGCGGGACTCCGCGTATTCCATCAGATCGGTACGGGACTTGAATTTCCAGAAACGCCAGGGGGCAATCACTTCGATATTGGGATCCAGTGCATACGCCGTCAGCTCAAAACGGATCTGGTCGTTGCCTTTGCCGGTGGCCCCGTGGGCAATCGCGGTGGCACCATGCTCGTGTGCCACTTCCACCAAACGTTTGGCGATCAGCGGACGCGCAATGGAGGTCCCCAACAAGTATCCGCTTTCATATACCGCATTTCCGCGGATCATCGGATACACAAAATCTTTCGCGAACTCGGCGCGGACGTCGTCCACAATACATTTTACGGCACCGTGCTTAAGCGCTTTTTCTTCCATGCCGTCGAGTTCTTCCTGCTGGCCCACATCGGAAGCATAGCAGATCACGTCCGCATCGTACTCTTCCTGCAGCCATTTCAGAATAATGGAGGTGTCGAGTCCTCCGGAATATGCCAATACAATTTTTTTCTTCATGAGTATTTTTCCTAAGTTAAGAACAAATTAATAATCTAAATTTTCCACGCCGCGCAGGCGTCGTTGATGATTTCCACCGCTTCCCGTACCTGATCCCGGGTCACATTCAGCGGAGGCAACATCCTGATCACATTACCCGCAGTACAAACGGTTAGCAAACCCCGTTCAGCAAGAAGTTCTTCCAGTGCTTTGGCCGGACGGTCGATCACCAGCCCCTGTAAGAGCCCTTGACCCCGCAAGGCAACGATAAAATCGTATTTTTCCACCAAAGGAGCCAATTCCGATTCCAACAGCGCACCCATTTCACTGGCGTGCAGACAAAGTTGCTCGTCTTTAAACACTTTTAACACTGTCCGCGCCATCGCGCAGGCCAGCGGTTGACCGCCAAAAGTGGTTCCGTGACTCCCCGGACCGAATACGTCCTGCAGTTTTTCACCTGTGACCACGGCCCCAATCGGAAATCCGCCCCCCAGGCCTTTGGCCAGGGAGATTGCATCCGGCTCAATATCATAGTGTTTATAGGCAAAACAACGACCCGTCCGCCCCACCCCGGTTTGAATTTCATCCAGGAGTAGAAGCAGGTTATTTTCTTTGCACCAATCCGCGAGGCCGTGCACAAAATCCTGATCAGCGGGAAGCACCCCGCCTTCCGCCTGCACCAATTCCAGCATTACCGCCACGGTTTTGTCGGTTTTACAGGCTTTTACCGAATCCAGATTGTTATAGTCTGCGTAGACAAACCCTTCCGGCAGCGGGGCAAAACCTTTCTGAATCTTGTCCTGACCGGTCGCGGTCAAAGTGGCCAAAGTCCGCCCATGAAAAGAATTTTTCATGGTAATAATTTCGTGCCGGCCGGATTCAGAGCCCCATTTCCGGGCCAATTTAATCAATCCTTCGTTGGCTTCCGCCCCCGAATTACAAAACAGCACTTTGCCGCCCATGGTCATTTTCGACAGGGTTTCCGCCAGAAACGGGGCGTGCTCATTGTAATAAAGGTTGGACACATGAAAGAGTTTTTCCGACTGCTCTTTCAACGCCGCCACCATGGCCGGATGGCAATGGCCCAGCGCGGTCACCGCAATCCCGGACACAAAATCCAGATATTTTTTACCCTCGGAATCCCAGAGATAACTCCCTTCCCCTCGCACAAAAAGCTGCCCCGGTGCATAATTGGGCATGTGGTACCTCGCGTGGGTATCCACCACTAAAGCTTTGTTTGGAGTAGAATTTGTCATGACATTTATAGGGGTTAAGGATGCGCCACTTACCACATCCAAACCCTTTAAGTCAATCATAGCCGGAAACTTAGAGCAATAAAACGCCCTCCCGAATACATGCGTTTATTTCCCCGGCCCATCTCCCGAAATATACCATAACAGCCTACCCCTTCAACCCAAGGGACGAATGACCCGGGTCGAATGCCAAATTCCATAGCTTTCTTCCTTTCTCTTGATCCTCATTGCGGGAACGGGGATAGGGATTTGGTGGCGGCGCTGAATTTTTTCGGCATAAAAAATCCACAGCAAATGCGGACAGGATGTCGCGGACCGCCCATTTCCATCATGGTTTTTCGATGATATAGACCGGTTCCTCACCGGCGGAAATCTGTACCCATCCGTCTTTTGACCGCAACGGATCGGAACGACGATTATAAAAATCGCGCAGCTCCACTTCTTCTCCGTGCACCGGCACCCTGATTTCAAGGGGCATCTGCCAGTCCTGCCAATGCTTGGACCGTCCGGTTTTTTTGTCTCGTTCATAAGCCCACACGCAGATCAAGCCCGGACCTTCCGCCGCACCCAGGCGAATCGCGACCGCCTGATGCGTTCCGGCATCTTCAGGGAGAAGTACCGCATCCAGACGCTGCACCTGCCGGTAATCCACCTCTTTCATCAATGAACCCAGCACCCCGAAAGCCACCCAGGGCAATGAAGGAGCATCGTCGATGATGTATTCATGCAGGGTGTAGGCAATGGTTTTCTCCACCCCTTCACTCATCAGCAACAGGGTCCCGCCCACATAGCCGGCCGCCGCCCGGCGTTCACTCACCGGACGCCACCCCGGCCCCAACAGCCAGGGTTGGGCGGGGTCGAAAACAGGATTCGCCTCCGCCCGGTGGTTGAGCGTTTGCTGGGAAACCAGTTTGCCCTCTTCCCGCGCACAGATACTGATGCCACTTTCCGAATTCCATACCGGGATTTTGCCCCAGTCCCCGGCGGGGATCACCTTACGGAAATTTTCCACTTTCTGATGCAGATTGCTGATCGGGGTTTGCGGATCAAAACACATGAGCTCTTCATACCAATGGCCGCTCACACCGTCCACCACCTCGAGCAGCCCCGCCTGCATCAACCCTTCCAAATAACGGAAATGGCTGCCGGCACTGAGCTGCACCCCGAAAACCCGGGGAGGATGCGGTTGAGCTTGCGCGGCCTGCTTATACACCCGGGCAACCTCCACCATTTGCGCATGGGTGCCCAGCCAGCGCACAGGCGTATTGGGTTCGTTCCAGACTTCGAGCACCGCCAGCGTATCCGATGCATCGCCGTAGCGGGCAAACAAAGCATCCAGGTAACGGCGCAGATGCACCAGATCATCCGGCGGATAGGCGGTCGCATTCGGCACCCAGGGCAACCCGTCCACCCGCTCGGGCGCAACCGTCCAGGCCGGTGTGGAATCATTGGCGAGCACCAGACGTCCCCCGATCTCTTTTACCGCCCCGAAAGCTTTGTCTAATTTATCCCAGCGATACTCCCCGTCCGCAGGATTGTCATAGGCCCACATGCTGAAGGTACGGTACCATTTAAACCCGGGGAGCGCGCGGGGATCCTGTGAGGTAATATGAATTCCCAAGGGCCAGTCGTCGTCGAGGGTCTTTGCCAGGGGCGCCGGCGCATAGGCGTAGGTATGCAGGTTAGACAGCGGATGACTTATGCCGTCTTCGCCCTGCAGGGTGACCTGCAATTTGAATACGCCGTAGGGATGCGAGGGATCCGGAGGAATTTGCAGCCGAAGTTCGTCCCCGGCTTCCACCCTTACCGGCAGTTGGGTCACCCGAAGTGTTTCACTGAGCAGGTCCCGGCGTTCAATCTCGAGTTGCCCGGTCCAGGGCCGTTCTGCACGCTGGGTCAGCACCAGGTTGGGCGTCGGTGACTGGATCCAGGCATTCATCGGAACCGCCTCCCGCCAACTGAGCACCGGCAATCCGTCTTCCGCCTCTGCGCCGGAACGGCAAAACAACAATCCGGTGATCAGCAACCGTATCCATCTTTTTTTCATATCCGCACCGTGGATTCTTTTCCCCGGCTTGCAAAGCAATAAAAGGGCAGGTTTTTCAAGACGCGGAAATCTATCTGTTTTCACCATCAAAAATGGACGTCAAGCGTTGGGCTTGACGCACAAAGGTCTCTTTGCGGGATGGCCCCCGCTTAAAAAACCGCCCCTTCAAGGAAGGTATAAACTGCGCGGAGGCGTCAGAAATGTGGCCGGCCCCGGTCCTGCCACTCAGGAGCGGCGACGGCACATAAGACCAAAAGCCGTAATACTTCCGAGCAACAGCATAAAGGTGCCGGGCTCGGGAATCACCGTACCGGTCAGAACCACGTTGTCCAAACGATTCGCCACCCCGGATGTCGTAATGGTATCAGCAAAACGGAATTGAAAAGTAATCGTAGATATATCAGCCATTCCGCTTAAGTCCAATGAACCGGGACTGGAAGAAAAAGTGGTTACCGAATAGGGAATCGTATGCGTGTCCGTGAATAATACGGGATTGCCGGTCCCAAACCCTCCCACACTGGATTGAACGTATATCGTAGCATTATATGCAGGATTGTTACTTAAGTTCGACCCCCCGAAATCAAAATCCAGAGACGTCAGATTCAACAAATCTCCCGGAGAGGTCGCTGAGATTGTAAAAGAAAAATAGTCATCATCCGCAAGGGCGGCGGCTTCAGTCGAACCGGTGGAGTCCGTTCGTAAATAGGCATTGCCAGAGGTGGAAAATCCGATGTCCGTACTGCTCCCGCCTCCTTCGTCACCTCCATTCGCGTACGTAAAATTTTGGGTCGTGACCCCGCTTCCGGAAAGGGAAGGTACAGGCGAGGCGGCGATGAAATCATATTTCACCAGGATATCCGCTCCTGCATTGCAGGCAAAGCCAAGGAGAAAGACCGGGATGATAGATCCAAGAAAAGTAGTATGAAAATTTTTCATAAGATTCAGCAGAGTTGGAGTTATGAGTCACAGAACGAAATAAATATAAACGTGAAGCGTATTGACAAACCAGATAAAAAAGCCGTTACAGTAACGGCATGCCCCGCGTTTCTTTACAAATGATTGCCCATGCTGCCGGTGTCTCGCGCATGACCGTATCCCGTGCCCTGCGGGGGGCGGCGGAAGTATCACCCAAAACCGCTGAAAAAATTCAAAAGCTTGCCGATGAAATGGGGTATGTAAAAGATCCGGCCATCAGTCAGATGATGCAATCTTTTCGTTCTCAGGAAAAACCGGTCTACCTGGAGACCCTGGGTTTTGTGATTACCCATCCGGAATGGATCCCGGAGCAGCAGATTGAAACGGCCAAGGTCACGGCGGAGACCTTGGGCTACCGGATGGACATCATTTATTCCTGGGAGCATGGTTCCCCGAAGGCCGTCGCGCGGGTACTCAAAGCCCGGGGAATCCGAGGCGTGCTGCTGGCGCCAAATGCCAGCAGTGATTACCCTTCTTATGATTTACCCACAGACCAATTGACCACCGTGCTGCTGGGAAGCTCTTTGGTAAATCAAGGTCTCCCGCGGGTGAAGCTGGACTACTATCAAGCGGTCAGCACCCTGCTGGATGAATGTTTTAAACGCGGATATAAGCGCGTCGGTTTATGTGTGGACCGCTCACTGAACGAACGGACAAACCGCGCGTTTTCCGCCGCCTTCCGGGTGGCGGACCATTCCCGGGGAATCTCATGGGCTGAACGGGGGTTCTATACCTTTGAACGATATGTGGATCCCGGCTGGAAAACATGGTTCGAAGACCTGAAACCGGACGCCGTGATCCTGGGGCAAGGAAATCAATATGATCAAATCCGACCCTATCTGAATGAAATCCATACGGAGGTTGCGGCCGCCTCCATCGATCCGGAATTTGGACCTGAAACCTTGGCAGGCATGATGAACAATTCGAGTGAAGTGGCCAGTACCGCGGTGAGGGTTTTAGTGAGTTGGGTACGAAGCAGGCGGTATGGACATGACCCGCTGGCCTCCACCATCATGATCCCCGGCACCTGGCGGGAGGGAACCAGCCTGCCTTATCGGCAGTGAACCTGAATCACTGCGAATCTTTCAGCCGGGCCTTCGCCCGCATCGCCGAAGGTGACTGGCCCATGTGTTTCTTAAAAAATGCCGAGAAGCCCAGCGGATCCGGATAGCCGACCCGCCCGGCAATTTCCCCAATGGGTAAATCCGTTTGGCAGATAAGGTCAATCGCCTCATTTTTCCGCAAGCTCAAAAGCCACTGCATGGGCGACTCCCCCGTCGCCTGTTTAAATATCCGAAAAAAATGACGCTGACTTCCACCACAGATTGCAACCAAATCATCCAGCGTAATTTTCTCGTCGAAATGCGCGGACATGTAAGCCATCGCTTTCTGAACCGTCGGCGGGTGGGTTGCAATTCTGGACAGGGAGGCCTCAAGAATTAAGCGGTAGAGCAATATCGAGAGCTGCTGATCCAAGTCCTTATCAGCGGTGACAACCCTCCGCCGGATTTCGCGGAAAACCGCCTGGACTTTGGCCGGATGCTCAAAACAGATCACCTGCGGTTTATCCAGCCCCACCGAAAGCAGAATCGAATTGATGCAGGCCGAGCGTATTTTCACAAAGCGTTTGTGTACATATCCCGCCGGTCCTACGGCATAGTCATGGGGCAACGCGCGATGGAGAATAAACATCTCGCCCGCTTCGGCCTGATATTCAGTTCCGTTTTCGCGGTAAATCATATTTCCGCTAACGATAAATTCAAACACCGTAATATCCGAAAAATGGCACTTCAGGGTCGCGTTTTCGATGCCCCGATCGTGCCCGTATCCCGCGAGGGAAAACGGAAAATTCTGCCCGTTTTCAGGCGGGGGAAGGTCCAGATACACGCCCTTTTCTAATTGGGATTTTATTTTGGAGATGCTCACAGTCCGTTTCTAACACGTCCCCGAAACAAATTACAAGCGGTGATTCCGGGGGATGTACCGCAAAGGGCATAATGTAAAATACCGCCAACCTAAAGCCTATAGACAACCAGCGCTTCTTCACGGTATGGTTTGCCCACACGCACTAGAAAACCATGAATCCAATGAGATCACTATGAATATACGCACCACCGCTGAAAGATCCCTGCGTCCCTTCACCTTGTGTTGCCTATGCCTCTGCCTGCTTCCATTTATGCCCGGGCTGAATACCCGCGCTGAGACCGCAGCTGCGGAGAACCAGTGGGAGCAAACGGGCTGGGGAGGCGGTGGCTATTATTATGCAGCCGCCTTTCATCCCACCCGGGACGGCGTCATTTATTTGGCAGGTGACGTGGGAGGCGTCTATAAAACGGAGGATCACGGTCAGAACTGGCGGATGATCAACCGGGGGCTCTCCAATTACGCCGTGTTCACTTTAGCTGTCGACCGCACACATCCGGAAACGGTTTACGCGGCAACCCCGGGCGGCTTGTGCAAAAGTACCGATGGCGGCGAAAACTGGCAACTGCTGCCGCAAACCGGACCGAAAGATCTGGGCATTATCGGTAAAAAAAAGCAGAGCATCCGTTCGGTCGCGGTCGACCCCACGGATGGAAATATTGTTTATGCCGGGAGTCCGGGGGGTAAGGTGTTTAAAAGTCAGGACGGTGGACAGTCCTGGAACGAAGTGTATAAAATTGCCATCGAAGGGGCGGAAGAAAATCGGGTTCGCCTGCAGTACGGGAAAGCCAATGGCGCCTACTTCGCCGGCATGTGGACCCCCGTCACGTTTCCTGAAACTGTAAATCCCGCCGATGCGGTGGGCTTCGGTTTTAATTTTAAAGGAGACCTTTCGGAGGCCCCCAAGAGCTTTCTCTTATATATTAAAGGCAAAGGTTTCAGTTACCGAAGCCGGAACCTGAATGAATTGTTTGCGGACGACAGTGAGCGCGATGTGGTATTGAAGGCAGAAGATTTTTCGGTCGACCCTGATTTTGTAAAAAAACATCCGGACGCTGCCGCCTTGTTACCCGCCACCCCGGAATGGTCCAAAATCACCCGGATCGATCTGTCCTGTGTCGGAAATCTGCCACGGCAACAACATGTCGCCAGCCTCGGCTCGTTCTTCATTGCCGCCACCCAGACCACTGACGGTATAACCGCTTCGGAGGAAGAACCCCTGCTGGTTCCCTCCCTCGTGCTCCATCACAAATCAAAATTAAACCAGTATGGCAATCTTCGGATCGGCAATCCGCGCTCCGGTTCGGTTTACAGCGTGGCCGTATCGGAAAAAGACCCCGCGCGGGTGATTGCGGCAACCCATAACAACGGATTGGTCCTGAGCCACGACAAGGGGGAAACCTGGACCGCCTTATCCACCCCGAAGAAAGCTTCGGGTGCCGCGTTTGATCCGGAAAATGCGGACATCATTTACGGAACCTTTTTCTCTGAGGGTATTTGGAAATCAACCGATGCCGGGAAGTCCTGGACCCGGCTTAGCGAAGGAATGTCAGATAAGGTTTCATTGCTTGAAGTCGCGGTGAGCCCGCACAACCCGCAAAACGTTTATGCGATCGGCAGCACCGGCTGGAACGGCTCTTTTTACCGCTCCCATGACGGAGGTCTCACCTGGACAAATTCATCCAAAACCAAAGCCGACTACGCCGCGAATCCGACCCTGCCCAAGGGCGGCACCCTGGTACAGATGAGCACCATCACCAATATCACCCTCCACCCTTCGAAACCTGACCAGCTTTTCCTGAGTGGCAACTGGCGCTGCTCCTATAGTGAGGATGGCGGCGTGACCTGGGAAGAGCGCATCAAAGGCGCTGATATTTCCTGCATCACCGACATCCAGTTTATCGGAGACCGGACCTACGTGTCGGCGATGGATGAAGGCACCCTGGTCAGTGATGATAACGGCAATTCCTGGAAACAGCTTTGGCCTTTAAAACATGACACCAAGCTCAGCGGACATAACTGGCGGGTACGGGTCACCTCCATCGATGGCGCGGACCGTATCATCTCAACGGGCAGCCCCTGGGACGGAAAATATCCGCAGTTGGTGGTGCTGAGTGAGGATGGCGGCGAAAGCTTTCAAATGATCACGGAGGGGCTGCCGGATTATAAGATATCGGCCAACACCATGTGGGGACGCGGTTACCCGCGCGCCCTGGCCGTGGATCCGGGCGATCCGCAAATTGTGTATCTGGGCATAGATGGCGACGCGACCAAAGGGCGCAGCGGTGGCGGGATCTTTAAATCAACCGATGGCGGTCACAGATGGCAGCAGCTCCCGAATCAACCCGCAAGCCGCCGGATGTACTACGGATTGGCAATCGATCCCGCCGCGCCTCAACGCATTTACTGGGCGGGCTTCGGAAACAATGGAGGGGTCTACCGGTCTGAGGATGGCGGCGAAAGCTGGGAGAGAGTCTTCAGTAAAGATCCGTACTTGTTCAACCTGATCACAACCGCTGACGGCACCGTATATGCCGGAGGAAAGCAGCTTTACCGCAGCAGGGATCAGGGAAAAACCTGGCAGACGATCACGCAGCTGAAAGAGAGCCGATCCATTGTGGGGATTGAAGTGCATCCCGACGATCCCCAAACCCTATGGATTTCCGCCAATGTGTGGAGTTATAATGCCGTGGGTGCCATCTATAAGAGTACAGACGGAGGGACCACCTGGAACGACATGACCGGGGATATTCCTTTCAACAATCCACAACTGCTCCGATATAATCCGCGCACCCGTGAACTCTGGGCCGGTTTTGTCGGACTGTTTAAAATTAAACAGTAAGGGCTACCATCCAATGACCGCTCAATCTAACTTGTGGAGTGCTGAGAACGAATTTCTCTCGGTGACGGTTCGTACGGACGCTTCGGTTGATATCATCGACAAGGTCCATGATACAACCTGGCGCATGGGGGCCGTGGCTCTTCAGGAAGAAGGTTCTATTGACGAGGGACATGTTTGGCTGCGGACGGACCGTTCCATGTGTGAGCAGTTTCCCGGGAGATTCTCTGGAAGGAAGGACGGCGGTCTGTGTCATTTCACTTTACTGGGCCGGGAAGGACAGGCACTGGGTGATTTCCGCTGCCGTTTCCTTCTCGATGGACCGTGGTTCGACTGTCAGGTGCTCGATGTCGACGAGTCCCTGCCCAGCCTGGTGTTCCCCGCACCCATCGAATCCGAAAGCCTGGTGGTGCCACAGGGCGTTGGCCGCTGGATCCGGAAACCACTCAGTCAACGTCATTTTTGGCTCTTCCCTGCACATCTCTCCATGCGCTGGTTTGGGGGCTTAAGAGGAAAATACGGCTGGATCGGTATCGTCGATCAAGGCTATCAGGACGCGGGCGTGATGGCGACGCAGCTGACGGCAACCACCGGCTGGTTAAAGTCGATGAACCGCTGGCAGGGCACGCGCTCGGTCCGCTTCCGGTTTGTCCGGGGGAACTATGTTGATCTGGCAAAAATCTACCGTGCCTATGCGAAGTCAAAAGGATTGTTCCGCTCGCTGATTGAAAAAACCCGGGAGACACCGGCATTAAACAACTTACTCGGAAGCCGCGGATTGTTTTTCTGGCAATGCCGGACCATCCATCCGGAGTACCGCGAGGACCGGCAGCTGCCCATGCTTGAAGACGGGCAAAAGCCCTTCCTGAAAGTTAATCTGACCTACCCAGACTGCCTGGATCTCATCGAGCAGGCCCAAAAAGCCGGACTGCAGAAAGGATTGGTCACTCTTTGCGGCTGGATTCGCGGGGGATACGATGAATCACATCCCGACATCTGGTCTCCGGAAGCGGCACTGGGTTCCCGGGAAGAGTTTGAAACCCTCCTCTCCCGGCCCGATCCGATTACGGTGGCGGTTCATGATAACTATCAGGACATTTACCGGAAGTCTCCCAGTTGGCCGCAGGGTGTGCTGCGGCGCCCCTCCGGTCAGCCGATGCCGGGTGGGTACTGGTCGAGCGGACAGGCCTATCTGTTAAATTCAAAAGACAGCCTGCGCTACCTCCGTCGAAACTGGAAACAACTGGGGCAACTCCCCCTGCAGGCCGTCTATTGCGACACCACCACCGCCGTTCAGTTTTATGAATCGTATGAACCCGGGAACCTGCAGACGCGGTCCCAGGATGAGGCGGGTAAAATAAAACTGTTGGAATTCTACAAAGCACAATCCGTGGTTCTGGGCAGTGAGGGAGCTTCTGATTTCGGCGTCCCCCATACCGACTTTTTACTTTCCTTTGACCAGGAACGCATCGCCGGCGAAACCATTCCGCTTTGGGGATTGGTGTTTCACGATACGATACTCCGCTATACCGTTAGCAATGCGACCACCACGTCGCGACCAGAACTCAGAAAACAATGGCTGGCCCAAATGGTCTGGGGGCATCAAATGCGCTGGTATTTCGCATCCAAAGACGAATGGGAGCAGAGCAAAGCAGCCTTTGAGGAATCCTTTTATGTGGATCGCTGGCTGGAGCGGGTTGCCACCAGTGAAATGCTTTCACACCGCTTTCTCAGCCGGGATATCGAAGAAACGGTGTTCGCGAACGGATGGACCCTCTACGTCAATTTCTCCCCGGATGACTACCACTTCGACGGCATGAATCTTCCCGCTTTGGGATATCAAATTGTAGAGCATAAGCAGAACCACTTCGAGAGAGAGCCTGGCAAATCAATGAAAGCAACTGCATAAAATGGATAACCCTTTCAAAATGAATCTTCATACCCGTTTCTCTGGAACTCTGCTTCCGGGGTTAAAAGTGGGGAACGTCCATCAACGGAGACTCATATGGAGGCGGCCTGGGCCACGAAAAGTATCACATATTAAGTATGCAAAGCCGTTCGCTTTGACCGGCAAAGGCGGATCAGCTCTGCTTCTGACCCTGTTGATCGTTTCGCTACTCATGATCATGGTGTTGTCATTTGTAGTGACCGTGCGTCTTGAGCTGCGCACTATTATTGTGCGCCAAGAACTTGCGCAGGCAAAATCACAGGCAAAGCTAGCCCTAAATCTTGCCATCGGGCAACTGCAATATGCGGCTGGAGACGACAAACGGGTAACCGGAACGGCAGATTTGGCAGGATTCACCGGTGCGAATCAGCATCCGCACTGGACAGGGGTGTGGCAGTCGAACACGGCCCAGGCACCCACCTGGCTGGTCAGCGGAAACGCCCCTCTCCCGGCCTCCCCCGGACAAGCATTGGACACCCACAACTCTGTCATTTTGGTTCCCGCCGATACGCTGACGCCGGGATCGATCGCCGTACGTGCGCCATTGCAGACCATGCCGCAGCCGATTCCCGGGAATATCGCTTGGTGGACTGGAGACGAAGGTGTGAAAGCGCGTGTGGATGTGGTGCGGCCCCTTCCGGATACGACCCTGTCCCCAACCGAACGCATCCTCCACTCCCAAAGTCCGCGGGAGCCGGATTTGATCTCTCTGGAAGGCGCTTGGGCAACGGCCTCCAATGCGGCCCTCTTCGCCCGCAACGCTACCGCGGCACAAGCCCGTCTCGCCTCCCGCGAAACGGTAGGAATGGCTGCTTCAGGCCTCCCTTTTTCCACGTTGTTTCATGATGTGACCGTGAATGGATACGGATTGCCCGTGAATGTCAACGAGGGCGGATTAAAACCCGATTGGTCAGTGATTCTGGACCGCAGCATGGAAGGCACCCCGCTGGTAGAATATTATTTGGGAGCACGCCCCACCCAAAGTCCTCCTGCCAACGAGGCATTCCACCCTGCCGATTATAAAGCGGACATCTGGGCTTTTCCGGAAAGCCAAATCTATAATCCAGACCGCTTTTTTCTCAGTAGTCGAATAGGGTCCGAAGTTGATGTATCGAGCCGGAGACCAGGACCCAATTTGGGGATTTTGTGGCATTACGGACGCTTGTGGGGTGAAGTAACCAATAATCAAACCCCCTTGGTGGGCAATCATCCCAAAGTAGAATCAGACATACGCAATGAAGATTGGTTCCCCTACAAAAGCGCAAACCGCGACACTTTCGCTTCAGATCAGCAACATACCAACAGCGCCATTACCCCCATCATTTCCCACTTGCAAATTGGCCTGAGACTTCGTTCAGCCCTTGTGGGACCCAACACACCGGGCTCGAACCAATACAAACTTCAGGTGGAGTACAAACCCGTGATAGGCTTGTGGAATCCCTACACGGTGGGAATCAAGGGGGACCTGTACAAGCTGGATTGGTTGGCGACCCCCATGGTACGTCTCCGCATCACACCTCCGGCTCCGGCATCCCCGTATGAAACAACCACCTGGCTTCGTGTGTTAAATTGGTCCGGCACCTCTTGGAAAATCAAAGACCACTGGATGCAATTGCAAACCCCGGAGAACATCGATTTTCAGCCGGGGGAAGTTCGAATGTTTTCCCTGAGCAGTCTCTCCTCCCGGACAGACCCGGGCCACATTACCATGACACCCAAATGGTCTTCGGCGGGGGCGATATTATTTGATTTGATGACAGGAAAAAGTACCGCATCCCTGCAGCCGATCGTGGTACCTGAGGGGAGTCAGGTGGAAGCTTTGGAAGTCTATTTGCAGGACACCCAACATCCCGAAACTCAAGCGGCCGGTTTTTCACAGACTGAAGAGACAACAACCTCATGGGTCACCCTCAAAGCCCGCAGTCAGGAAGAAGAAATGGTGGTCATCAGTCGCTATACCGGATTATGGAATGGAGGCATCGCAAACCAGGAGGCATCTGCCAGCGTTGCCACCGTTCCTGCCCGTATACTGCCTTCAGCCTCCAACCGGGTTTCTGAACAGGTTGAAAATCTTGTAACAGGTGACTTTCATATGGCCACCTGGGCCATTCATTTGCGGACCACCACCCAGATGACCCCCTCCAATCAACGTATCCGGGGCTGGATCGATACAGACCCGCGTGCGGTCGTAAATGTTTCCCGCTGGGATGGCTCGCGCGAAACTTCCGGGGCGGTTTCCGAGGGCTGGAATTTCACCCCTGCTTTCATGGGGGGAACGCCCTACGACAATCTCCCACCTGCCACAACGGATGGCTTTGCCCAGAATAACCGGGGTCTCGTCTCAGTGGGTCCCGGGGCTCAACAGGCTCCGCAAATGGATACCACCGATCCACAACGTTACCGCGGGTATATGGGCGCATCCAACACCCCTCTCGGAGGCTACACCCATTTACCGTTGTTTGATATTCCCACCGCGCCGCTGGTTTCGGTAGGTCAATTCCAACACGCCCAGTTAGGGCGCTACAGCTTTGAACCCGGCTTCGTCGCCGGAAATTCGTATGCAAATGTTCGCATCCCCCTGGAGCAAACTGCCGCATACGATTTTAACGGAATCAGCGGCTTAAACTTCTACGATATCAGTTACGACGTCAACCGGCGCATCTGGGACCAAATGTACTTTTCCACCATGGCTCCGGATTATGTCGGTGGGGGAATGTCTTTTAATGAAGCGTTTGCCGGCCGCCTGGACCGCCTGCCGAACCCCCGTATGGTCTATGTGCCCGGCCGGGAGGATACCTCACTCGACACGCTGATCGCCTCCGCCGGAATCGACGGGCAGCGTGGCGCCGAGGCTCTGTCCTCCCGCATCCGAATTTTGGGAGCATTCAATATCAATTCCACCTCCAAAACTGCCTGGAAAGCTGTGCTTTCCTCGATGGTCACCGCTGAACTCCCGGTGGTGGATCCTCTCACCCGTGCCCTGTCCTGGGAAAATCCGGAAGGCATCCGCTTTAACCGTTTCGGCCACGTACTTTCCTCCCAACCCTACCTCACCGGCGAGGGAGATCACGAAGGATTCTGGATGGGCTGGCGACAATTGGACGCTGACGAATTGGACGCTCTGGCGGAAGCGATTGTGGAAGAGGTAAAGGCCCGCGGACCTTTCCGGTCCATGGGTGAATTCGTCAACCGCGACCCCGACTCCGACGACGTCAACCAACGTCGGAAAGGTGCGTTGCAGGCGGCACTCGACCGTACGGTCAATCCCCAGGGAAGCGCCCTGCCCGACGATCTGGGCCGAAAAGCCCAAAAACCGAATGGTTCGCAATTTTCCAATGCGGTCGACAATGAAAGCGAGGCCGCGGGTTTTGCATCTTATATTCTTCAGGGGGACCTTCTACAGAGCCTTGCCCCCATCCTGCAAGCGCGCTCTGACACCTTTGTTATCCGGGCCTATGGTGATAGGGGTACCGAAGCAGCGCCCAGCGCCCGTGCCTGGTGCGAAGCGGTGGTGCAGCGGACGGCAGATTATCTGATACCCACCAATGCGGCTTGGGAAAATCAGGTGGACGACACCCTGGATCCCCGGAATGCAGTATTCGGTCGACGGTTTAAAATTGTGTCATTTCGCTGGCTGAATGCATCAGAAATTGAGGAGATGTGAGTATGCGTGTATTATTATTTTTCCTGGGTGTCATGCCGCTTCTGCGTGCGGAAGAGCCCCCTTTTGTAAAGGTCGAATTAGTGACACTTGCTCTTTATCAACCTTTGCAGAAATATTCAGTGCAACATGGAGAGGCCCGCTCCCTCCTCGATGCCGGCGTCACGGGAATAGGACAATCCATCGCATACGAGGGGCCAGCCCGCCTTTCCCTTTTTGCCCCCACACCCGAAGCGTGGATACCCGGGAGCGCACCGCTTCCCCCGGTGGCACAAGTGGATCTGCCTCCCAATGCCAGCTGGGTGCTCCTGATTTGTATAAAACGCAAAGACCAGCCTTTGCGGCTGATGGCTTGCGACGTCTCGGGCGAACAAGTGCACGCCGGAGATTATGTATTCTTCCATTTTGCCAAAAGCGAAGTGGCGGTGAAGTTAGGTGAAGAAACCTTTTCTCTCAAACCCGGAGAGATTCGGGTAGTGGACCGGAAAGAATGGCGCAACCAATCGGCCGATCTACTGATTCGTCTGGTGACCAAAGTCGGCAATAAAAACCGTCTGGTGTTTTCCAGTGTGTGGGGGCATCACTCCGGGCACCGCAATTACGTTTTTCTGTTTAATGGCGAACACGCATCGATGCCAGTGGTCATGCGGAAAATTCAGGAAGTGGGGCCTACATTAACAGAGAAAGAATCAGGACATTAAGTGGGCTGTTTCTCCCCGGGAAGAGATTGTTTTTTCGGCATGGAGAAAAAGCATACATGTCATTTCGGTTTTCGAATTTTGTGCAGGAATATGAGCCCGACGCCAAATGAGTTGGCGTCAGGCTATGAAGGTTAAGTATTTCGTTCGGGTTACAATTTATCAATCCGAACCTGTACCGGAATCGCTCGAGAGAACACATCAAACATGGGGGCAGCCTCGATCAATTCCCTGAGCTCGATTTCATCCGCGTCCGAATCGATTTCAAAAACCGCATGTACTTTCTGGAAACCGGATCCGGCATTTTTTGTAATATGCAGAAACCCGCGGGCATCCATTTCTCCCTGAACCCTGACCCGGGATGACTTTATAGAGATGCCGCGGACACTTGCATTGTACACCATCGAACTGTTCATGCAGGCCGCAAGCGCATGCAATGCAAATTCGGTGGGCGTTGGCGCGTCGTCCGATCCGAGGAACACCCCGGGCATATCTGTAGACA
>CAKZLZ010000179.1 GCA_937127435.1 uncultured Verrucomicrobiota bacterium
GTGCCATGACAACCTCCTTTTGGGTTGCCAGATCCTAACACAAATAATGCGAAATATCAAATGTTACATGGTACTAGTTCAATGTTCATTTTTATTGTCCATTGCGGGTGTCGGTGCTAAGTGCTCAGCCACATTTCACCGCCCTTCGGGGACTTTATCTTCTTTCCCAACTCAATTTCGCTCTATGACCACTTCTGGTGCTCCCAACCGACATCTTCTCCGCCTTTGGGTGGTTCAGTTTCTCTTTCAACGTGATTACAACCGTTTTGATACTTGGGAGGAGGCCCTGGAATTGTTTTTGGAAAACAAGCGTCGTAAGATGTCCAAAAAAATGCGGGCTTTCTTTGAGGAGCGAATTGACGGGGTGAGCATGAAGCTCGAGGATCTGGACAAAGAAATTAAACGCAATTCCGAAAACTGGGATATGCATCGTATGGGCGGGGTGGACCGGAATGTATTGCGTTTGGCCTTTTTTGAACTTCTGCATTGCCCGGATGTCCCTCCGGTGGTGGCGGTCAATGAAGCCGTACAACTTGCCAAAGAATTGAGCTCTGAAGAGAGTGGAAAATTTGTAAACGGCATTCTGGATAATGTGATTCGTAAATTGGACCGCCCCTTGCGTCAGGGAATTCCGAGGGAGGAAGTCTAAATGGTCAGTTGGTCGAAAGCGCTGTCTAAAACCCGTTCGGTTTTTACCTCTGCCCTGCAGGGCATGGTCAGCGATGGGGTTGAAGTCGATGAACGCAGCCTGGAAGAGCTGGAGGTCGCACTGCTTAAAGCGGATTTACCTCCGCGCCTGGTGGCCGAACTGGTCATGGACCTTGAAGAAAATCAACTCCATGGAAACAGCACGCCTGCAGAAGTACTGAAGGATTCACTCAAACGAAACCTGAAGCTTTCCGATAAAGATCCTTTTGATTTTGACCATTCGCCGGCCTGTATTTTGATGTTGGGGGTCAATGGAGCCGGGAAAACCACGACCTGTGCGAAGCTGGCCTGGCGGGCCAAACAGCAGGGTCGCAATGTGATGCTGGGGGCGGCGGATACCTTCCGGGCCGCCGGGACGGAGCAGTTGCGGATGTGGGGAGAGACGATCGATGTGCCGGTGGTGTCCGGACGTCAGGGATCGGATGCCTCGGCCGTGGCGTATGATGCGCTGGATGCCGCCCATGCGCGGGGAGCGGAATTGTTGTTGATTGATACCGCCGGGCGTATGCACACCAAAGATCATTTGATGGATGAACTCGAAAAAATGGTGCGGGCGCTCAAAAAGCGGGATGAACACGCGCCGCATGCCACTTGGATGGTGCTGGATGCCAGTTTGGGTCAGAATTCTCTGAATCAGGCGCGGATTTTTCATCAGTCGGTTCCTTTGTCAGGTTTGATTTTAACCAAACTGGACGGCAGCAGCCGGGCCGGATTTTTATTCAATATTCAGAAAGAAATGCCCGGGGTTCCGGTGCTGTTTTCCGGACTTGGTGAACAGAAAGAGGATTTAATTCCTTTTGATCCGACGGCATTTTTAGATGGCTTGTTAGAGGCTGGAGATGACAGCGAAGGCTGAACGCTGGATGCGCGAAGCATTGACCGAAGCCCGTAAAGGGCTCGGGCGGACTGCGCCGAATCCTGCGGTGGGCGCCGTGGTGGTCAAAAACGGAAAAATCATCGGTCGCGGCTACCATCATAAAGCCGGAACCCCTCATGCCGAACCTTTGGCCCTCAAAGAAGCGGGTACTGCCGCCAAAGGGGCGACGATCGTGGTAACCCTTGAGCCCTGCTCCACCACTGGACGGATGCCCCCCTGTACGGAGGCGATCATGGCGGCGGGGATCAAAAAGGTGATCGTGGGCTGTGAAGATCCCAATCCGGCCCATGCGGGAAGGGGCTTGGATCTTTTACGCCAGGCGGGCATAGAGGTGGAGGTCGGGGTGCTGGAGACGGAATGCCGGGAAATCATCCGGGCTTTTGCGCATCTTCAATTGACCGGCCAGCCTTATCTTACGCTCAAGATGGCGACTACTTTGGATGGACGCATCGCGGATGCGGGCGGGAAATCCCAATGGATTACCGGTCCGGCTTCCCGTGAACGGGTACAGGAACTCCGCCGTTCGGTGGATGCCATGCTGGTGGGTACGGAAACGGTGCGCAAGGACAACCCGAGCCTGATGCCGCGTCCGCAAAAAGGACGTCAACCGTTGCGGATCATTCCCGATCGGCATGGCCGTCTGCCTTACAATTGTAAGGTGTTTATGGATGGAAATCCGACCTTGTGTCTTTTGGGTAAAAAGGTGCCGGAAAGCCGGATTCTCCGTTTGCAAAAACAGGGGGTTGAAACCCTGCAATTCAAAAGTTTTGCCTGGGCCGGTATCCTGAAAAAACTGGGTGCCCGCGGGGTGCAACATATTTTGTGTGAAGGCGGCGGTCAGTTGGCGGGAAGCCTGTTGAAGGAAGAACTGGTGCAAGAGCTGGAATGGTTTGTGGCCCCGAAAATTTTAGGGGAGAAGGGGCGTCCATCGGTGGGGAGAAACTGGCGTTTGGACCAGGCACCCGGATTCAGGGTGTGTGAAAGCGGGCGTTTCGGGGATGATATCTGGATGCGGTTGCAAAAATAAAAAGATTTCTCGTGTCCCGAGGTTAATCTCTTTATCCTTGCCCCAATTATGAATCTGCCAAAGCCCTTCCACTCCCGTCTGACCCCTCTCGGCCGCATTCTTGATCTCAGTGATGAAAAGTCTATTGTCTGGACCTGTTCGCCCATTCGGGACGAAGCAGGCAATGTGCATGTATTTTTTACCCGGGTTCCACTGGGTGAAGACGGATGGTTTAAAAATTTCCGGACGCAGGGCCATATCATGCATGCGGTCGCCCGGCAACCGGAAGGGCCTTACACCGTAAAAGAGTTGGTATTGGAGGGCAGAGGGGAAGGGTTTTGGGATGCGTATGGCATTGTAAATCCGCGTATTTACCGGGTGGGGGATCAGTATGCTCTTTTTTATACGGCTTACGAAGTTCCCTGGCCCCAACTGGAAATGAAGGAGCATATTGGACTCCTGCTGTCTGACGATTTAAAAACCTGGCGGCGGGCAAACGGGGGCGAGCCAATTCTTTCTCCTTCAGCCGATCCGGAAGCCTGGGATCATCAATTGATCAACAATGCTTCTTTTATGACAGATCCTGTCTCGGGTGAATATCGTTTATATTACCGGGGGATTCAGACTACTGAAGATTGCCGCGACTGTATTGGGGTCGCGGTGGCTTCGGAGATTGAAGGCCCCTGGCGGAAGCATGAACAAAATCCGCTCATCCATCCCGAGCAGTTAATATCACCGACCGGGAATGCATACCGGGGAATTGAAGATCCCTGTGTATGGATCGAAGGCGGAAAGTTCTGCATGTTGGCAAAAGATATGGGGTATTTCGATCCACCCGGCAGTGTGTATTTTGAATCCGCGGACGGTCTGGACTGGGGCCTGCCGGTGCGGGGGTATGAAGGTCCCGATGATTCTCCCCAGTTGCTGTTCGACGGAGAGGGGCAGCCCACACATTTGTTTGTAAACCGTCACAAAGACGGTCCTTTGACGGGCTTTGTTTACAAAATTGATGAAGGGGTTTTCCCGGACGGGAAGAGGATTTAGGCCTTTCGAATTCAGGCGCGGCAATGTGAACGCCGGCGCAGAATCAAGCCGAGGAAGGCGACGGAAATTCCGATCAGCATATAGCTAGTGGGTTCGGGGATGACGTACACTTCGAAGTTGTCGATGCGCACATTCCCGTCGATATCGAAATTATAGATGCCGAAGGCGGTGACATTGCCGGAGGTGGGCATACTTACCCCTGATGAACCCGTACTGAAATCATTTCCCGGTTTTACATTCAGGCGGTCCATGGCAGAGATTTCGGAAATGTTCAGTGTCAGGTCACTTGACCATACGTTTGCGGTACCGGGATTAAAGGTGTTGTTAATGCGGTACCAAGAGGTGCTTCCATCAATTTGAAAGGCAAATTGCAAATGATCCGATGTATTGCTATTGCGTAAATCGACCTGAAAACTGTCGAGGGTGG
The DNA here is from genome assembly GCA_937127435.1 of uncultured Verrucomicrobiota bacterium. Taxonomy (GTDB): domain Bacteria; phylum Verrucomicrobiota; class Kiritimatiellia; order SS1-B-03-39; family UBA6053; genus UBA6053. The sequence goes on from CAKZLZ010000179.1 coordinate 4,063, forward strand.
AGACGTCGAAAGGGGTGAAATCGTTGGTCCACCAGATGTTACGTTGATTCGCATACAGAGAGTTTGCATGGTAAAGATACCCGTTTGCGGTACCGGATCCCGAATCATCACCGCTACCGGATGTGGCGTAGACGACATAGGGGTTGGTGGTGTCAGTTGTATCTAAAGGGTAGGCGGTGGCTGAATCCCCGTGGTGTGCAACCCAGTTGTAGGCGGCCAGTGTTTGGGAGCTTTCCGCATTAAAGGTTTGAGAGTAATACAGGGTTGCGGCTTGAGAAGAACAGATGAATCCGCTTATCAGTAAGATGAAGAAGGTGGTTTTTTTCATGGTCAACGAGTGTCCGGAAAATGTGAATGGGTTGAGTCTGCAACCACAAGTACGTGGATGATTGTAGAATTTATTATAGGTTAAAGTCAAATATAAAGCTCAGGGCCCATTTTCATACAATATATCATGGTTTACTTCGTTATATGATATTATAATGACTCTTATAGGTATATATATGAAAATTAATCATGCGCGTTGGATTACAGTTACGGATTTGGTGGCTTTCTTTTCATTGTTGTTTTTGGCCTTTAGCGGGGTCATTGTCCGCTATGTACTTCCCAAAGGGAGTGGGGGCGGTAGCGGACCCGGTTGGCGGGCGGCAAGTCGCCCGGTGGTGGAATTTTTTGGGATGAGCCGGCACGATTGGGGGGATGTGCATTTTTGGGTGTCGATGTTGTTTGTGGCTGCCATTGCGTTGCATCTGTTTTTGCATTGGAAATGGATCAAAGTCAGTTTTTTTGGTGGAAGGCATCGGACGCAATCATAAGGGGCTTGTACTCTGTGGTCTTCCGATTTAGGAAGTCCGTATGAGGTACTTTATACCAGTTTTACAGCTAACTCACATTCGTTCGCCGGCGCGGAGGGTGTTGTGAAGCATGGCATGGATGAAGTACAGCACCATGAAGGGGTGCAACGGGTCTTGGAACTGGGACGGGCTGGTAATCCGGATGGGTTGGTGGAGCTAGAGGAGCTGTTGCAAAAACCCTCCCCGGAGATACGGCGTTTGGCGGCTTCGGCGATTGGAAAATTGGCGGCGGATGGGGCCGATGCGGAGCGAGCGGTGAAATTATTAATCCCGGTGGCACTGAAAGACCGACATCCGCAGGTACAGCAGTATGCGATAAAATCGCTCGGGATTTATGGAGCTGGGGCTGCGCAGGTGTTGCGGGATCTGGAAGATCTAGTGAAGACTCCTCATCCCAAAACCTATGTCTGCAAAACGGCAGGTGCGGCCGCGACTCGGATCAGAGAGGCGTTGGCTTATCAAGAGGAGCAGAAAGAAAACCGTTGTTCTAAGTGCAATCGGTTGGTGGATTTTGATGAGTACACCCGGTCGACGGGTCATTTTCAGAGAATCTATTGTGATCATTGTTATGATGAAACTTGTGTGCGTCGGCGAAATTGGGAAACCAAAGTTGAGGATAAGAAAAATCTAAAAACGGTCGAAGGTGTCCTGGTGCAATCGAAGGGTGAAAAACAGATTGCGGAATGTTTGGAGGCAAACGGTCTGGTCTACCGTTATGATGACCGCTTGCGGATCATTGAGGGGTTTCAAATACGACCTGATTTCTATATCCCGGCTCTCGATGTTTATATTGAGTATTGGGGCATGGATACGCCTCGTTACAAAGCAGGGATGTATGTGAAGCAGGATTTGTATATGCACAATGGTAAAAAACTGGTTTCTCTTTATCCGAAAGATCTTCCGGAGTTGGCAAAGATTATCACTGAAAAACTCCAAGCCCTCGGCTGGAGAGCGTTGGCGAACGGAGAGAGTCAGTGTTGAAGTGTATCATCACATTTTTGCTGTTATTGGCGATTTGCAATGCCGGGGAAGTGCGTCTGGAGCAGGGAGAACCGGTGGTGGAATTGATCATTCACAACTGGGTATTGCCGGATTCGAACCGTAATGATCCGATGAGCCGTGCGCACTTAGCGGTGATTGCGGCCTTTGAAGCGAAGTATCCGGAAATTTTGCGGGAACGCTATTTGGACAAGTATCAGGCGGATCCGGGAAAATACGGGAAGTGGGATTGGGACAAAATTCAGCTTCAATGCCGGAAGTTTACCGGGATTAAGGTGGAAGGGGTCGAGTCGGATTTGCTGGCCATTGCCGGCGGGGTGGCGCCGGATGTGATGTATTTAAATTTCCGCCGTTCGGATACTTACATCCGACAGGGCTTTTTGGCACCTTTGGATGAATATTTGACCGGGATGTCTGAAGAGGAACTGCAGGAGCGCGTGCACGAAAAAGTTTGGCCGGTGATTCGGCGTCAGGGTCCGAAGGGTGAAACCCATATTTGGGCTTTACCCTATGGAGGGCTGCTGGGGAAAGGATTGTTGTATCGCAAAGACCGTTTTGATGAGGCGGGTTTGAATTATCCGGATGCGACCTGGACCTGGGATGACCTGCTGTTCGCTTCACGCAAACTATCCGATCCGGGGAAGGGACGTTATGCCATGCGCTTGGCCCGCGGGAATCATGAGAGTTATCACTTTATGACTTTTCTTTGGTCCGCGGGTGCGGAATTTATGACCATGGATTCAGAAAGCGGGGAGTGGACACTGGATTACGATTCTCCGGAAGCGGCCCAAGCGCTGGATTTTTATGTGACCCTTTCTACTGAGGCTTGGGAAGACAAAGATGGAATCCCTAGGCGGGGTTATGCGTATCAGGACACCGCAGGGGCATGGGGAAAATGGCAACGGGGAGAAATCGCGATGACCCAGGGTTATATGGATGAAGAGATGTTTGATGTGATCAATCCGGAACTCACCGGTTTGGCACCCATGCCGCTGGGGCCGACGGGCATCCGGGGGAGCGAAATTAACAATCGGATGTTGGCCCTCTTTCGGGATATTCGGGATCCGGTGGTGCGCGATGCGGCTTGGGAATTTATTCTGTTCTTCGGCGGGGAAGAGGCGCAGGAAATCCGCACCCATATTTTAGTGAAATCCGGACTGGCCCGTTTTGTGCATCCCGAGCGTTTAAAAAAGTATGGCTATGATGCTTTGGTGAAGTTGAGTCCACCCGGGTGGATGGAGGTGTTTAGTCTGGCCGTGGAAAGCGGGAAGCCGGAACCCTACGGACCCAACAGCAATATTGCATATGATCAAATGAGTCTGCCTTTGGAGGAAGCAAGAGAATTGGCCATGGCAGATGCATTGCCGGAAGATAAAAGTGAACGGCTTAACCGGTTTCAGGAAATGCTGTCGGTTTCGGTCAAACGGGCAGAACGTGAAATGCTCGGGCAAATCCCCGAGGAGGAAATTCAGCCCAAGCGCAGAGTGGCATTAGGTGTCATACTCATGATCGCCGGGGCTTACTTCATCTTAATTCGGATCATCGTTCGCACCTATTCGAAGGCGGCCAAAGAATCTGGATCGGTTGCGCGTAAACGGAACGCGCTGTGGGTGATTATGTTGTTAAGTCCGGCTTTGGGAGCGGTGACTTTATGGCAGGTGTTCCCGTTGCTTCGCGGATCGCTGATGGCTTTTCAGGATTATAATTTGATGGACGCGTCTCCCTGGGTCGGGTTACAGAATTTTGCGGAAGTGCTTTATGACCGCGCCTGGTGGGAATCCGTTTGGGCGGCGATTCGTTATACTTTCTGGGTGATGGGTCTCACCTTTTTGCCGCCATTGCTATTGGCCATTTTGTTGCAGGAAACGCCTTGGGGAAAATTATTTTTCCGGGTGGTGTATTACCTGCCGGCGGTGGTAAGCGGCCTGGTGGTGATCTTGATGTGGAAACTTTTTTACGAAGAAAGTGAAGTGGGTTTGCTCAATGCGGTGGTGATGCAAATTCCGGCGGTGGTTCATTTATTCGCCGGTGTTTTGTTCGCTTGGATTTGTGTGGGCTTTGGACGGCGACTGTTGCGGCAGTCTTCAAATGTATTTGCGGGCATTGCATTTTTTGCAGCCGGGGCTTTTGCCTGGACGGGGTGGCAACTTGCGTCGGACATTTTTTCCCAGCATGAGGGCTTTGCGCTGTTTTCCACTTTGGTGGAGCCGGTGCGCTGGTTAAGCAATCCGGAGACCGCGATGTTTGCCTGTGTATTGCCTTTGGCCTGGGCGGGGATGGGGCCGGGTTGTTTGATTTATTTGGCGGCCCTCAAAGGGATTGATGAAGAATCGTATGAGGCGGCGGAAATTGACGGGGCCGGCTTTTTAGATAAAATTCTTTTTATCGTAATCCCCCGATTAAAACCGTTGATTATGATAAATTTTATTGGCGTATTTATTTCCGCATTTTTCCATGCCGAAGCAAATGTGTTGGCGATGACCGGGGGCGGGGCGAAAACCAATGTGGCTGGACTCTATATTTTCCAAAAGGCCTATATATATTTAAGGTTTGGCCCTGCAACTGCGATGGCCTGGTTGCTGGGGGTGATGCTGATCGGGTTTACTCTGTGGCAATTGCGGATGCTGGTGAAGTTGGAATTTAAAACCACGGGGGATGATTAACATGGGTTTGATTCCGAAAACCGGCCGGAAGGATCCGAAAGTGCGCGGGCTGTTGCTCTCGATCTTTCTGATACTGTGCGTGGGCGCGGCGAGCATGATGGTGCCGTTTCTATTGATGCTGTCGGGGAGTACCCGGACGGGAGTGGATTTGCATGAGTTCAGTTTGGTGCCCCGTTTTGTTTTTGATGAAGAACTGCTGTTTCAAAAATATGTGGAAGGATTGTATAACGAGTCTCCGTCGGATTTGCGGTCGGCCTGGGGGACGGCGCATCGGGATTTTTCCGAAATCGAATTGTTGCCTGACGTCGATTTTGTCTCGGTGGGTTTGTGGAATGATTTTTTAGAGATTACCGATCTGCGACCCCATGAACGTTTTGCCGGTTTTGTATATACACCGATCAGCCGGGGGCGTCCGTTGAATGTCCGCAGGTTTATGCATGCGTTAGTGAAGCGTTTTGACGGATCTGTGGATACAATGAACCGGGCGCTGGAAACGGGTTTTAAAGATTGGAATTCGTTTCGGGTTTTACCGGCGGATACCCGGAACCGTCAGGGATATCAAACGGCAACAGATTTTGATTATGCATGGCAAAAGTATGCGAAGGAAGAAGCGCCTGAATGGAGTGTGGGTGTTTATAATCTCGAGGCCTATTTTCATGAGCGGGTGACCGCGACGCTTCAGGGACGGGATGCAGAACGAATACGGCTGCCGGATCTTGCAAGTGCTGAGGTGGAGAACTGGGAGTTGTTTGTGCGGGAAGTGGTTCATCCCGGATATGTGAAAATGGATTCTGCTTACCAGGAATTATGGCGGGAGTTTTTACATGCGCGGTATGTAAATCTGGAAAGTTTGAATCAGGTAAGCGGTCAGACGATTGGCGCATGGAATGAAATTGAAATACCGGTCATGATTCAGGATGCCGGAAGCCTGTCTGCCGATTGGCTGGCCTTTCTGGAAGGGTGGAAAGATTTGGAAACCGGGCGCACGTTTCAAATTCCTTTGGAAGGATTGCGGCTGGAAAGCGTGGATATGCTTTGGCGGGCGGTGAGCGGGGAAGATCCTCCGATTCAGCAGGCGGATCAAATGCAATTTCAAAAACACAGATCCGAAATACGGAAAGCATTTTTGATTCAGAATTATGCCACGGTTTGGGAGATCCTGATTGTGTATGGACGCGGGTTGTGGGTGACGGTGGTGTACTGTGCAGGTGCGGTGTTGATTGCGTTGATTGTCAATCCGCTGGCGGCCTATGCGCTCAGCCGCTTTCGTCCCAAGAACAGTTATGCGTTTTTATTGTATCTTTTACTCACCATGGCTTTCCCGCCCATGGTGACCCAGATTCCGTTGTTTCTGATGTTACGGGATTTACATTTACTCAACACTTTCTGGGCGCTGTTGCTCCCGGGTATGGCGCATGGGTATTCGATCTTTTTGCTCAAGGGCTTCTTTGATTCGTTGCCACGTGAGCTTTACGAAAGTGCATCCCTGGACGGGGCGGGGGAACTGCTGATGTTTCGGGTGATTACCTTGAGTTTGTCGAAACCGATTCTGGCGGTGATTGCGCTCAGTGCCTTTGTAAATGCGTATACCGGATTTATGTTTGCGCTGTTGATCTGTCAGGATGAGCGGATGTGGACGCTGATGGTTTGGTTGTATCAGCTTCAGCAAAATTATGGACCGGGGGTGATGAACGCCGCCTTTGTGTTGGCGGCGGTTCCGACCTTGGTGGTATTCCTGCTTGCCCAGCGCCAGATCCTCCGCGGGATTGTGGTGCCGAGTGAGAAATAAGGGTGATGGAGACACAGACATTCCTGTCTGTGACCGGGGGTGGTATTGCCACCCGCGCAAACTTTTCACGCGCGGCGTAGCCGCTTGTGGTCACAGACAGGAATGTCTGTGTCACGGATTTAGAAAAGTATATTCATGTTTCTGTAAGTGAGCTTTGATAGGGTTGTCTAGGATGTAGTTTATGAAATGATGATACTGCGCTTCACTTTGTACGATGTGATCGTATGACTCATCCATCCAAAATGTGCCGGAGGTGCCGAGTTGCAAATTTGCCATTCGCGCACTACATCCTTTCATACCTTTCAGAATATATGAGAGTGTTTCGTTTTTGAAAGGTTCGAGAAGCAAGTGTGCGTGGTTGGGCATGATGACACCATGATGAATCCTGTGCCGTTCGCCGTGGAACCTTAAAAATACATCTGAAATAATTGTACGCAACTTTGAGTCTTTCAGTATGCATTCACCATAACCTGCATCCAACCAGTCCTCGAGCCTGTTGCCGAATCTGCGATGATAGATTTTCCATGTTTGATGATTCCATGGGGTTGGATTCAATTTGAGCCAGATGTCCCGTTCTAGCTTCCACGTCTTTAATTTTTTTGAGGGGAGGGAATCTGCCAATCGAAAAGTAGTCCAGTAGATGGCACCCGCTTGTGTCCAGTGGGGAAGGTTGCGTCGGGTGATGGTGATGGGTAGGTGTGGGTTCTTCATATTTCCCCGAAAGCAGTGAGTTTGAGTTTTTCCGGGAAAAAGCTGAAAAAAGTGACACAGACATTCCTGTCTGTGACCGGGGGTGGTATTGCCGCCCGCGCAAACTTTTCACGCACGGCTTCGCCGTTCGTGGTCACAGACAGGAATGTCTGTGTCACCCTAAGCTTTTGACTTGCCAGATGCAGGTTGAGAGGGCAGTTTTCGCGCTACTATGAGTAGCGAAAAATGTATTTCTTATGAAGATTTCGGGGCGGTGGGTGATGGAGTGGCGGATGATTTACCGGCGATCTGCGCCGCACATGCGCATGCGAATGCCAAAGGGTTGCCGGTAAAAACCAAAGGCAATGCCATCTATCATCTGGGCAGTCAGGCGCTGACTGCGCTCATTCAAACCGATACCGATTGGAATACTTCCCGTTTTACCATTGATGACCGGGAGGTAGAGGACCACAGCAAAGCATTGTTTCACATTGCTTCTAAAATTGAACCCATTGAATTGAATATTGATTGTTTGTCCAGGGACCAAAAGCAATTGGATCTGAAACCGGCTGGTGACTGTTATGTGCAGGTTGAAGATGAGTCCACCAAAAGATTTATTCGCAGGGGTTTGAACCGAAACGAGGGATACGCCCAGCAGGACAGTTTTATTTTACGCAAAGACGGTTCGGTGGAGGGCCCCATCGATTGGGACTATGAATCGATTACCCGGGTGGAGGCCCACTTGATTGATGAAACTGCGCTTCGGGTTCGCGGGGGAATCTTTACGACTTATGCAAACCGGATGCGGCAGGAGGTGGGATACAATTATTGGGGACGCAGTATTTCGGTCACGCGTTCGAATACCGAAGTGGAGGGGGTAACGCATTATGTGGGTGGTGAAACGGATGAGGGTCAACCTTACCGTGGGTTTTTGGATGTGAGGAATTGTGCGAATGTCACGCTCCGGAATTGTTTTGTCACCGGCCACAAAATGTACAGCACGATTGGTTCTGCAGGAGAACCGGTGTCGATGGGATCCTATGACCTCCATGCCAACCATGTGGTGAACTTGCGATTGATGCACTGCCGGATGAACCACATTCTGGACCGGAGCCTTTGGGGGGTTATCGGCACAAACTTTTGTAAAAATATTCTGCTGGAAGATTGCACACTATCCAGAATGGATGTGCATATGGGCGTTTCCGGTGGATATACTTTGAAAAGATGTACGCTGGGGCACATGGGTTTAAATGCCGTCGGACGTGGAAATCTTTTACTGGAAGCTTCAACCATTTATGGATATTCCCTGATCAATTTCCGGGGGGATTATGGCAGTATTTGGGACGGGGATGTGGTGGTCAAGGACTGCCGGTGGTTCCCGGGTTATGAAGGTGAAGTGGAGCCGATGATGTTTAATGTGATCAATGACGGGATGCATGACTTTGGATATGCGTGCAGCATGCCCCGGCATATTACGGTGGACGGATTGACAGTGGATGACCGGAACCATCCGGATGGATATGAAGGTTTGGTATTCTTCCCGGATCCCGACAGAGGGGCCGAAGGGGCATTGCCGGATTCGCGGCCCTTTCCGTATGAGCGAAGTAAATCCATTCAGGTGAAAAGCTTGGTGGCATTAAGCGGAAAAGAATTCCGGGTATCTGGCAATACCGAACTTGAAAAACAGGTGGCGGTCACTCGGGAGAATTAAGAATGGGGTGGATCCAGGATGGGTGTGGCAAAGAAGTTGGTTTACGCCGGAGTTCCCCTGGCCGTCGCGAGCGACAGCTCGGGCAGGCGCGTTTATGCGGAAGTTATAAGGGACGTTTACGGTCCGGTTTCATTTTGCTGCGGTATTTCACCCAACCCCTAAAGGGGATTGGGGCACTTCCGCGTAAACGCGGGACTCTGGCGTAGCGATTCACAGATGATTGAGGGACCGTCCCCCATTCCCGGAGTCAGTTCCCGGTTGACGAAGCGCTGTGGATCGTTCATCCATAAACTATGACAGAATCCACTATTATCGGTATCTCCTTCGGCATCTACATTCTTTTCATGTTTGGCATTGGGATTGCCGCCTATGTAAAAACCAAGGATTTGGAAGACTACCTGATCGGTGGACGCAAGATGAATTATTTTGTGACCGCGCTGAGTGCCTGTGCTTCAGATATGAGTGGGTGGCTGATCATGGGACTGCCGGGGGCTATTTTCGTGGCCGGACTTTACGAAGCCTGGATTGCGGTGGCGCTGTTTATCGGTATCGCTCTGAATTGGCAGTTTGTAGCGAAACCCCTTCGGGTCCAAAGCGAAAAATTAGGGGCCATCACGATCTCTGAATATTTTGAAAAACGTTTTAATGACCGGAGTGGAACTTTGCGGCTGATCACGGCGGTGGTGATTCTGGTTTTCTTTTTTATCTACACGATTTCCGGTTTGGTGGCGGGAGGGAAATTGTTTAACTCCGTGTTCGGGGTTGATTACCGGGTGGCGGTATTGGTCTCCGGTTTGGCGGTGGTGCTTTACACTTCGGTTGGTGGATTTATCGCTGTATCCTGGACGGATATGATTCAGGGCTTGCTGATGATTTCGGCGTTGATTCTGGTGCCGGTATTTGCGTTGACCGCGGGGGAGTTTTCCGGTGGATCTGCTGCGTCGGCATGGTCATGGGTTGAGCATCGGGGCACGGGAGATAAACTCACCCTGCTTACACTTTGCAGTACTTTCGGTTGGGGTTTGGGGTATTTCGGCATGCCCCATATTCTTACCCGTTTTATGGCCATTGACTCTCCGGACAATATTCGAAAAGCGAAAATCACCGCGATTCTATGGTCCTTGTTTTCGCTGACCGCGGCGGTGATGGTGGGGGTGAGTGGTATTGCCGCGTTGGGAGACGTTTCCGCCGACTTCGACAGTGAACGGGTTTTTATTTCATTGATCCAGCTCTTCTTCCATCCGGTTCCGGCCAGTATTTGTCTGGCAGCCATTTTGGCGGCAATTATGAGTACTGCGGATTCTCAACTGTTGGTATGCACCTCTGTCATTACCGAGGATATTTACCGGACTTTTTTCAGACGGGAAGCGACCGAAAAAGAATTGGTACAGGTCGGGCGTATTGCGGTATTGGTGATTGCGGCCTTTGCCATGTTGTTTGCCCTGGATCAAAACAGCAAAGTGATGGATTTGGTTTCGTATGCCTGGGCCGGCTTTGGAGCCGCTTTTGGTCCCGCCATGTTGTTCAGTTTATACCGGACGCGCATGAGTGGCCGGGCCGCAGTTGCGGGAATATTGGTAGGCTTTACCACGGTGATCCTGTGGAAAAATTTATCCGGCGGGCTTTTTGATCTTTATGAAATCCTTCCCGGATTTATCTTTTCGTCTCTCGCAATATTACTAACCGACCTAAAAGGAAAACATGCATAATTCTGTAATTCCCCGTCGCCCCTACAATGCTGAAGTTGATTTATCGATTCTCGGATTTGGCGGGATTATTCTGATGGGACAGGAACAGGCGGCCGCCAACCGGGAAGTGGCCCGGGCCGTGGATCGGGGGGTGAATTATTTTGATGTGGCGCCGGTGTATGGAAAAGGGGAGGCGGAAGAAAAGCTGGGGCCGGCATTGGCACCTTATCGCGATGACATTTTTCTTGCCTGCAAAACACACTTCAGGAGTGCGGAGCGGGCGAAGGCGTCATTGGAAAATTCCTTGCGGGTTTTGCAAACCGATCATTTTGATTTGTTTCAGTTTCACAATTTGAGTGAAGAGGCGGAGGTGGAAGAGGTCTTTGGACCCGGGGGGGCGATGGAAGTGGTGCAGGAAGCACAACGGGCCGGAAAAATTCGTCACATCGGATTCAGCTGTCATCGTGAAGATACCGCTTTGGATCTGTTGGACCGTTTTGATTGGGACTCGGTGCTGTTTCCGCTGAATGTGGTTTGCATGATCAATGGAGATTTTGGAAATCGTTTGTTGGCAAAAGCCAAAGAAAAGAACGTGACCCGGTTGGCGCTTAAAGCTTTGGCACATACGCCTTGGGAGAATGCAAAAGTCAAAGAAGCGGCGGCATCCAAATGCTGGTACCGTCCGGTTGAAGATGATGAACTTGCGGATCTTGCCCTTCGCTATACGCTGAGTCTGGATGTCACTTCAGCGGTTGCGCCCGGGGATGAATTTATTTACCGTATGGCGGAAGAGCGGGTTTCGGATTTTAAACCGCTGGCTGCAAATGAGGAAGTGCGATTGCGGGAACTGATCCGGGGAATGGAACCGATTTTTTCTAATCTGAACAAATGAGAGTCTGAGGTGAAGCATGAAGATTAATCGAATTTGGCGGAAAGTTACCGAGTCCTGTACGATCGAAGGGAAACCGTATTTGTTCACGGCCTGGGGAGGAAGCAGAGATTCCGAACAGGAAGCGAAACAGAATGCGCAGGACAAACTAAAACGGATCATCGAAAATTTTAATGGTAAGCAAGCGTTGTGGGCGTACGATTATGCGCATTCGGAAATTCGGGAACCGATTCAGGAGGAAGATGAGGCGCATGGGGAATCGCCGGAGTGGGTCATCACCCGCAACCGTTACGGCGCGTTGGTATTGAATATATCCGAGGTGGTGTTTATCGATGTGGATTGTTCGCCGGGCGGATGCTTTGCCCTGTGGAGTCTGAAAGGAAAAGCAAAAGTTCTGGCACAAATAAATAAAACCATCGAAAGGGATGACATGGCCTGCCGGGTGTATGAAACCTATGCCGGATATCGAATTGTCTGTACGGATAAATTATTGAAACCGGAGCATCCGGAATCGATCGCGCTTATGCAGAAATTTAAATCGGATAAACTGTATGCCACGCTTTGTTTGAAACATGAATGTTATCGCGCACGGCTCAGTCCCAAACCTTTTCGTCTCGGGGTGGAGGTGCCCAAGTTGACGGTTGAAAATGTGATGGAACCGGAAATGCAAAAATGGATCGGGGAATATGAAGGGGCTTCAAAAAACCGGGCGGTGTGTAAGTTGATTCTCGCCGGAGAAGACCATCGAACCCTCCCCGAAGTCAAACGCATCTTAGAGATTCATGACCGGTATTGCCTGAGTGGAGAGGACGCACTTGGCTGAGTGATCGGGGAACAGACTCATGAATAAAAAGCACGCAAAAACGAAATACGAATCCCCCTTCGCACGGGTGTTTACCAGCAATTCCAAGAAACGGGATTATTGGCAACCGCCGATTTTGTTGATTGCCCATCGGGATGAGCCTCACAATTTGGAAAAGGATTATTACGCAGAGGAGTCACTCGGGGCATCTATCGTCAGCCGGATTGCCGGCGTTATACTCAGTTTGTTTTTGATGATTGGGGGTGTGAGCACGGCGTTTAGACCCTATGCCCTGTCAAGAGACATGACTGGAAAGGAGGCACCATACTCTGCGGGCATGGATGTGGCCTCCGGTTTGTTTTGCCTGATCCTGGGTGCGGTTATTTTCTGGTTCTGTACCCGGAAGTTATGGAAATCTTTGGTTGTCCGGATGCAGAACAAAAAATCACTTCCGACGCCGAATCATTAGAAACGCCAAGCCACCCATGAGCAGTAAAGCCAGAGAGCCGGGTTCGGGAATGGCGGTGATTTCAAGCACGTTGATGTATCCGAACGATGAGCCTGATTGCCGTTGTACGGTGAAGGCGATTTCGTCACTCCCATCCGGGGTGATGTTCGCAAAGGTGACGGTATTACCGGTGTTATCAACCGCCTGTAAGATCCGCTGAGTACTTCCGGTCAAGGTTCCGGCGGTTAAGTCATATTGGGTGTAACGGGTACCGGAGGCATCTCTTGAAGCGAAGAGTTTCAGGTCGTATGTAAGGCTGTCATCCAAGTTGGACAGAGTTACGGTGAATAAATCTCCGGAATCGAAGTAGAGGAAATCCTGGTTGGCGGTAAGGTCGTAACCGGTAGTGTAGGGGGAGAGACTGGTTCCGTCGTTGTTATTAGCGATGGTTCCGGTAGCCACAGCACTAAGATTAATTGCCCCTGTTTGCAATCCACCCGAATCGACCAACCCGGTGATGGTTTGGCTGGGCCAGGTGTATGGGCCGGTTGCAGTTGCGGTGATATTATTCCAGTTTCCAGACGTGGTGTTATTGCTTGCACCAAAATCCACATAATAGGTGGAGGCGGATGCGTATTGTGCAAAGGCGAAAATAAGCAGAGCGGACTTTAGATATTTTTTCATAGCGTTTAAAGAGTTTGGGTTAATACTAACTCTATTAAAGTAGCTTCCCTTGACTTAGTCAATGGGTTTGTATGAAATAGACCGATAATTTTTCGGGCAAAAACTTGGTCTGAGCCAGCGAATTACCGACGACGGTGACGGCGCAGGGTCAGGATAAGCGTAAAGCTACCCATAAGCAATAATGCCACGGAGCCGGGCTCAGGGATGGAGGTGATTTCGAGCACGTTGATGTATCCCCAGGTCTACATAGTAAGTGGAGGCGAAGAGGGAGGTGCATTAAAAAGCCGAGAGAAGGAGTATGGACTGGGAAATAAGTTTTTTCATAATGAATCTCGGCGGGTTGAAATTACGTAATATCCTAAATTAAGGTATGAAGTATAAAGGTAGTGTCAATAAGCATAAGACGTCTGGTCTATAGTTTATTTTTCCGCAGTGCGGCCCGAATGCTTGCGTAGAGTTCAGATGTCCATGCGATGTCTTTACATTCGGGGTTAGGAAGTCCTTTCCGGAAATCGTGGGGGGCGAGAATGATACTGACATTTTTGATTCCGATTTTGGACACCATCAAAAACAGTTCTTCGATGGCCTCATCTCCAATGGGAATGCAGCCGACGGTGCCTGATTTGCCGTGGATGAAGATATCTGAACCCGGGTTTTCCCGTCCGTCAAGGGCCGCCATCTCCCGGTCGAAGTCGTTGGGGTAGTTGAGTTTTATCGACAGATGATAGGCGCTGTTAGGATTGAGGCCTTCAATTTTATAGATGCCTTCGGGAATTTGCCGGTCGCCTTCCCGGAGCTTGGGTCCCAGGTTTCCACTGAATCCGGTAAAAGGAAAGGTTTTGATCAGGTGATGGCTGCCCGCAAGGTCGATACCAATCACTTCCAGGCTTCTCTCCGCCTTGAAAGCGATGAGTTTGAGGGCGCTGTACTTTTCAATTCCATTTCCGGAAACCCCTTTGGATTCCAGGTTTTGCAGGACTTCCCCGACCGTTTTTCTCCCCCGGATCTTCATATACCAGGGGGACCAAAGGTTATGCCCGAACCATACAAAAAGGCTGGTGGCGATAAAAAATACAAAGAGAGTCCAGGTCCGGGGTCGGGACACCGATTATTTTCCCAGCTTGTGCTGGAAAGCGGCGAGGTGGCGTTTGGAAGCGGCGACCAATGCGGTCAGTAAGTTTTTTTCCGCATCGGAAAGGCCTTCGGTTTGCAGGGCCGCTTCCAATTCAGCGATATCCTGCAACTCGAAAGCTTCGCCCGACTTGAAGGCCGCCAGTTCGGATTCTTTTCCTGACGTCAGTTTTTCAGTATAAAAAGCCTGCAGGTCGTTGACCGGATAGTTCCCGGCCTCGGGGGCATCAGGAATTTCGATTCCGGCAGAAGTCAGAAGGGCTTCGATCATTTCCCGGTGATGAACTTCCGCTTTGCCAATGTTATTGAAAATGGGCCGTCGGGTCATCCCATCCAGTTCGGTGTATAAATCACGGGCCACAATCTCATCCATCCAGAGGCGAACCCATTGTTCCGAGGGAAGCACCAGGGAGCCCGGCTCCGCCTTTGCTTCCAGCATACATGCACTTATTCCTGCTTTTTTGCATTGGGCCTGCAGACCCAAACATGGAAGTGCGGTAACGACGAGAAGTAATAAAGGTTTCATAAGAGGTTCCGGATTGGGATTGGGGATGAGGTCTGATTTAATGCAAACGTCCATCTTCGATAATTATTGCACAAAGATCAATATTTTGTCGTAGGATAGCCCCCATTTTTCGGGCAGGGATGCCCCCTGGCCGATTCTTATGGTCACAGGCATGAAAAAAATGTTATTAATAATGAATTCTCATTTGCATTCGCGGAAAAGATCCGTATATCATTAATGATACTCTTTTATCATTAACATCGGAGATTTTTTATGCGTGTATTTTTAGCAGTACTTTTTGGTTTGGGTTGGATGGGGCATCTCGCAGCGGAGGATGCACCACTGTTTTCCCCGTCCATCTATGTGTTTGGATATTATGGGGATTCGTCGGCGGATCATCCGGGTGAATTTGCGCCGGGTGGACATGATCCCCGCCGTAGTGAAGCACTGGTTCTCCAATCCTTCGAACCCTCGCTTTCTCTGCGATGGGGGGATTATGTGGAGGGTTTTGCCACCGGTCTGGCCTACACCGATGAGAATGATGATCTGGAGTGGGAGTGGGAGGAATACTTTCTGAAACTCACCAATTTACCCGGGAACAGTGAAATTCGCGGGGGGCGCATGCTCAGTCGGGTGGGATTCCACAATGCCACCCACCTGCACAGTTGGAGCACCGTGGACGCGCCGCTGGTCAACTCTTTGTTCCTCGGCGAAGACGGATTGGCGCTGGAGGGTGCGGATCTCTCCTTCTATTTCGGTGCGACCCGTAACAGTGCGATCACGATAGGGTACGGTCAACGGCCCGCTCACGACCATGATCATGACGCTGAGGAGGATCATGATGATCATGGCGAAGAGGAGCATTCCCATGAGCTGGGAGGCATTGAATCTTTTGAACCCTACCGGGTTTCTGACGATGTATTCACGCTGGGTTTCAAAAATCAGCACCGTTTTAATGACTTCCATTCTTTGAACAGCACTCTTTTTGGAGGCCTGGGCGATAATGAAAGTGGAGAGGAGAGTACCTTTGCCGGAGCCGGAGTGGAATATCAATGGCGGGAAAACGGCCTGGAAGCGGGTGGAAAAGCTCTTCGCTGGCGTGCGGAAGTGATGCTGTTTGACAGCGAGGTGGCCGCCCATGAAGAGCATGAAGAGGAAGATCAAGATGATCACGCAGAGGAGGAGCACGAAGAGGAGGAGGCTTCGGATGTGAGTTCATGGGGATTCACCACAGAACTGCTGGTTGAAGCTCTCCCGCATCTGCATCCTTTTGCCCGTATCGATTATATTGCCGACACCCCGGAGCTCGAGTTTTCCGAGTGGGTCCGCTATACGTTCGGAGCCACCTTTCCTTTCTCCCATGACCCGAGTGTGTTTTTCCGTTTGCAGGCCAATCTGGATGAGTGGGGAGGCGAAAGTGAACAGGCCCTGTGGGCACAGGTCGGTTTTGGTTGGGGCGGGGCGGAGGTCCGCTGAATTTCTCAGCCGAAAACCCCGTTAATCAACGAAACTATATATAACTCTACAATCGCTATGGATTCCGGTTTCGGTATCGTTTAGTCAAAATACAATGAAAAAATATCTCTTCATATTTCTGGTGACCTGCAGCGTGGTTCTATCGGCGGCGGAAAAGCCGCTGGTGGTTACGCTGCATCCCTTGCTGACGGAAATGGTTTTACGGCTGACGGACGGGGAAGTGGAAGTCTTTTCTGTCTTTCCGGTAGGCGGGGATTTACATGAGTTTGAACCGTCTCCCGGAGATATGGTGAAAATGCAGGAAGCGGTGATGGTGATCGCGATGGGTAAACATTTGGAAAGTTATCTGGACCGCCTGCAGGAAAACTTACCGGAATCCGTTTCGATTTATGAAGCGGGGCGGTTGGTGCCGTCGGTAAAGATTGACCCGGCGAATGCAATATTTGCCTGCTGTCCCGCACACAGTCACGGTTCGATTGATCCGCACTGGTGGCACAGCCCCCTGGCGGTGCGGCGGGCGGTGCGTTATTTAGGCCGGGAGCTGGAAAAAATTCTTCCTGAACACAAGGCGGAAATTCGTGAGCGCACCGGCGAGGTTATGGCGGAATTAAAAGATCTCAATGAATGGGCGGTAAAAGAATTGGCGGTGATCCCAAAGCAGGACCGCAAACTGGTAACTGCGCATGCAGCCTTCGGCTATTTCTGTGTGGAATACAATTTTCAGGCAATTCCGGTGAAGGGGATCAACGATGAACGGAATCCCAGTCCCAGCTATCTGGCGGAAACCATTGACACTTTGAAGCGCGAAAATATTAAAGCGGTTTTCCCTGAAACCAAAGCCAATGATGCCATTTTGAAATCATTAAACGAAGCCACCGGAATCCGGTTGGGTCAATCCTTGTATGCGGATTTTATTGGCAATGCGGACGTAAATGGTTATGCGAATCTTTTCAAGTATAACGTCAACAACCTCGTAAAGGCTCTCGGTCCATCCCCCTCTGAATGAAAGGCTCCCCCCGTTTTGAAATCTGTTTGTTTGTCATCGCGGGCCTGCTGTTGATCCTCCCTTTACGTCTGCTGACCGGAGTCGCCGTTTCGGCACCGCCGGATCACTTGACCGTATCCGTGAGTGAAACCCGGGAGGTCAATGCCTGGGTGGATTTCCGTTTTTCCGCGCTCCCCGAAAAGGTGAAGATTTACCAGGGGGATGTTTTGCTTTGGCAGGGCGGGGGATCCCGGCGGGAGGATGGCGACTTGACCTTGAGGTTGACAGACAACGGGGCGTTGCTCCGCCTGGAATTGCTTTGGCCGGCTGAACTCAAAGATGCCTATGTGGAATGTAGCTTGGAAGTGGATGAGATGTCCGACCTCCGCAAAGGATTTTGGAGTCAGGGTCACGATGATCAACTGTGGAATCTTGCTTGGGAGGAATCGCAATGAGTCTCCATCCCATTACCGACTTGGGTCACTCCCACCATCCCGAAAAGCACCATCTGTTAAGCGTGGAAAATTTGCACATCCACTATGGAAACATTTGTGCACTCAAAAATGTGAGCTTTGAAATTGGTTGTGGACACTGTGTGGGTCTTCTGGGTCAGAACGGGGCGGGAAAAAGTACTTTGGTGAAAACCATTGCCGGCCTGAACAAGAGAATTACCGGTCAGGTGACCTGGAGCGGACGCCCTCTGTCGGAATGCAAAGCTGAGATTGCATATTTACCCCAGGTGGACAGCATGGATCCACTGTTTCCCATCACCGTAAAAGGATTGGTGGAGTTGGGACGTTATCCGCATTTGGGAGCCCGGAAAAAATGGCGGGCGGAAGATTCGGAAGTGGTGGAAACCGCGCTGGCTTCTTTAAAACTTCAGGATCTGGCCGACCGCCGTTTGTTTCAGCTGAGTGGCGGACAGCTTCAGCGGGCCCAAATCGCCCGGGCGCTGGCCCAGGAAGCCCACGTGTTGCTCTTAGACGAGCCTTTTTCAGGATTGGATGAACCCTCCCAGGATTTTCTCAGCGATCTTTTTAGGGAACTGGCCGATAACGGCCGGTTGTTGTTGGTTTGTCACCACGATCTCAAAGCCGTGCCGCGATTGTTTGATACGGTGCTTATGCTCAACCGGGAACTGGTTGGCTTTGGACCCACACCGGAAGTTTTTACCCGGGAAAATTTAGCAAAAACCTTTCCGGGTAAGGAGATAACTCCCGATGTTTGATTTTCTCAACTACGGATTTAATCAGCGGGCTTTGCTGGCAGTGGTTATGATCGGATTCAGCAACGGGGCATTGGGATCTTTGGTGGTCCTGCGCAAAAACTCTTTGGTGATTTCCGCCCTGGCCCATTCTCTGTTGCCGGGAATTGCGATGGCCATGCTGGTCTTTGGCAGCATGAGTCCTTTTGTGGGATTGATGGGGGCGGTATTCAGTGCGATGGTCGTGGGCCTGGCCACGATTTATGTTTCGCGTAAAGGGTTGTTGGATCACCAAACCGCATTGACGGTTTTATATACCTCGGCTTTTGCCGGAGGGCTTTTGTTGCTCGAGTATATCCCGGGCAATGTGAAACTGGAAGATTGGTTGTTCGGCAATATTCTGGGTTTGCGGAATATGGATTTGTGGATGAGCTACGGGGTCAGTTTTCTGATCGTGTTTTTGTTGGCCTGGTATCGGCGGGACTGGATTTTGTATTTGTTTGAGCCGGCGGTGGCCGCGTCGATGGGGGTGCCGGTGGCGCGCCTCAATTATCTGCAAACCGGATTGATGGTGCTGGCTTTGGTCACCTCCCTGCAGGCGGTGGGGGCGGTACTCTCTTCGGCCCTGTTTATTATTCCCACGGCGACGATGTTACAGTGGGTCAAATCCCCCCGGGCCCTGATCTGGTCCAGCGGCATTCTGGGAAGCGTGGTCGGCCTGATCGCGATTTGCCTGAGCAACTGGTGGGATGTGCAAACCGGCGCTACCCTGATTTTGTTGTTGGGCTGTTGCTTTCTGGTTTCGCTATTGCTTGCGCCGAAGCGGTAGGGGAACGCGGGACCTCCGGACCGACTTCGTCCCGAAGTCCCATACAGAAAATTAAAGAGGGAAAGAAAGGTCGTAATGATGAAAGGGTAGCTGGACCGCGGGACGCGGGCCCTCCAGACCAAGGGCCGACTTCGTCTCGAAATCTCATCTGTGGACTTATCGCGGCCGGGGGATGGTCGGCATCGCCTGTCCGAAGGGGATGGCGCCGGCATCGGGCTGTTCTTGAGTATTTTCAAGTCCGGGCAACACCCGTCCGAACAGGGCCTCCAGGTCCGTCCCTGCAGATCTTGCCGGGCTTTCCGCGGTCAGCGACAGGTCCAGGGGGGTCAGTGAGGCGAAAGGCAATTCCCCATTATCCACCCACCGACTGTGAGTGTCCTGGGGCAGACCTTCAGCCATCTCCCGGGTTTTCTCCCAGGCTGAATGGTCATCCTGGCGCACATACACATTGTAATCCCCGTGCCAATTGGGTTCAACCGACCCGCCGGTGTTTCCCCACCATTGCCGGGCGTAGAACAGGTTGTTGTAGATGTGGTAATTCGGGGTTCCAATGCCTTTGACTTTGTTGCTCATGATCGCAACCCGGGCCGTGCTGGTGTTGTGGTAGATAAATACTTCCGCCGGGTTCAGTTCCAGTTCTCCGTAGAGGCGGATGTCCTCCCGGTTGTCGTGGAACAGGTTGCGATATAAATACAAAGGTCCGACATCGATGACTTTGACCCGCAATGCGCAACGCGTCCGCACGATGAGATTGTCGTGCCATTGCCCGTTGATTTCGGCGCTGTTGGGTTCCAGCGCATCATCATTCATGTCTTCGATCAGGTTGTGATGAATATTCAGGTTCTGATTGTATTCCTTCCAGCCCATCCGCTCTTCGGCTGTGGACTTCCAGTGATCCCAGCCCATGCTGCTGATGCCATCCCACTGGTGATGAATGTGATTGTCGTGGATCTCGTGCCCGCCCTGGGTCTGCGAGATTTTGATTCCCCGCATATCCCACCAGCCTCCGCGCTTGTGTGCCGTCCAGGTTTCCCAGGAGTCCTCGTCCGGGATATAGTTGCTGTAGGGATTCTGGAAAATCTCGCAATACTTCACCACGCAGTCCCGGCTCTGTTTGCCGAGTCCGATGCCTTCGCGGGCGGGGCCGATTTTACAGTTGTCCACCACCACCTTTTCGGCGTTGACGATTTTTACGCCCAGAGGGGTATTGAGAATTTCAAATCCGCTGAACTCCAGGTGTGAAGCTCCGTCCACAGTCACGGCCGGCTCGCCGGGGGCAAACACAAACTTCGAGGCCGACGGATCCGCCTGGTCTTGCAAGCGAATGTAGAAACGTTCCCCTTCGGAGATATAGAAGCCCAGTCCATTAACGCCTTTCCAGGTGGCACCACGTCCTTTGGAATTTATTCCTTCTTTGAAAATCGTGGTCCATTGCCAATCCGGCTTGGCACCGCCGGCTTCGGTCACCCGTGACTGGTTGAGCAAAGTCAAAAATTTTCCATCCACGGTTACGCATCGCGGGTCGAAAGGCATGGCCG
Organism: uncultured Verrucomicrobiota bacterium; assembly: GCA_937127435.1. Taxonomy (GTDB): domain Bacteria; phylum Verrucomicrobiota; class Kiritimatiellia; order SS1-B-03-39; family UBA6053; genus UBA6053. The sequence continues at coordinate 24,948 of CAKZLZ010000179.1, forward strand.
TAACCCACACGCCGGGACCTACATCTTCCGCCGGTTCCCAGAGCGGTTCGACCGGCAGGCTTCCGTCAAGCACAGCCCCGGCTTCAGCAACCACCCGGACCGGGCGGCCTTCTTTACCGCCGTTTTGGATCAACAGACGTTCGAAGTATACGCCAGCGCGGATTCGCACTTCACCGCCGGGCTGCACCCGGTCCAGCGCCGCCTGAATCGAGGCCAAAGGGGCATCGGCAGTTCCGGCTGCGCTGTCATCTCCGTCTGTTGACACAAACAGGATTCCGGCCGGGGCCGGTACTTCAACCGAAGCTGCAACCGGAGGGGACCCGGCGGTGTTCATTTCTTTCACGGAACCACAACCTGACAGAGAGAAGGCGCCCGCAACCAGCAGGCCGCAGAGCAGATTGCTAAAGGGGGTGCCTGAACGGGGAAACCCCAGTCGAAATGATGAATAGCGAAGCTGATTGATGGGAAAAAGATTATTATGCATGTTGAGGGGAAGGGGAGGTTTTGGGATGGGTAAGGGAGGGGGATATTAAATGAGGCATGTTGAAATGAGGGCCGGGAGTCAAGCCGGAAAAAGTGGGGCACTATCGTGTATACTACCGGATCTTTGATATGAATGCAGTTTATTTCTCGGACAGCTGTCCCCGTCCGGGAAGACCTCAGGTTTTAGCCGATATTTGTGGTCTTAAGGTTTTGCCGTCCTGCCAGACTGCAGGCACTTGAAGGTTGGTGGCGATCTCCGGGATCCCCCACATTCCGGTTTGAATCTGTAGGTTTAATAAATCGAATGCCCGTGCACCGAGTGAGGTGCCGTCTTTGATCATGCCGCTCTCTCCATTTTCCCCCACCCGCAGGGAAACGAATCCCACATCCTCCGGAATTTTCAGGCCTTGTTTGATAAGCGAATCGAGTAAATACGAATCCCAGAAAATGACCGCATCGAGGGTTTCATCTTTGATCCAGTCTGTGATATTCTGATCGGTTCGTTCCAGAACCTTGACGGAAGTATGTTCAAATACTTCGTGTTCGGATTGAAAGAGGAAGGTGCTTCTCCACACGTGTTCCTCCCGGATATCCACGGACCGCAGCACACAAAATCCAACCCGCTTGTATTTTCGGTGCCGCAATTCTCTACAAGCGGTCTCCATATCCGCCCGATGGTCGAAGCGAACCGTATGAAACCGCGGCGCTTTTAGATTTAGACCAATGGTGATGCTGGCAAATTTCGACCAGTCAAAGTGTAAGCGGGGAATGCTCTTGTAATTTCCGCCAATCAGGAGGCCGCGTACCCCCTGTGCGAGTAGTTTTCTTACTTGGCGTTTTTGAGTTTCAGGATCGGTATTCACACAGAAGGGTCGCATGGCGTAGCCCATCGCTTCCGCACGCTGCGCCGCCCCCTTCCAAGCCGCCCCGTGAAATTCATCGTCAAAGAGCTTCTGCTCGTTGGGAAACCAAGTCACAAAGGCAATATTACAGTACGTCTCCCGCTGAACATTTCGCCACCTACGCTTGTTCAGGGCCTGCAGCATGGGGTCGGGCCGATAATTCATTTTCTTGGCCAGGGCTGCGATTTTGCGGGTCGTTTCCTGACTGATCCGCGGATGATGGCGCAAAGCCAGGGATACGGTGGCAGTGGAAACGCCCGCCGCGCGGGCAATATCTTTAATCGTCGTCATTTTGATAACCTAAGTTATGTGGTTAACTTTAAAATCAGTTGCTCCGCAATCTTATTCTTTTTATAGTAATTTTTATGAAAATAATCAGATCTTTTTACATCGTCACTTTTTGCGCTCTGTTCTTGGGCGGTTACACCCGGGCGGTGATTGTTATTACAACCGCAACTGGCACCGGTGCAGACAGTTATGTGAATTACGGGAGCAACCAGGGTGTCAATTACGGAAGTAGTGAAACGGCGCAGGTCTTGATGGGCTCTTCAAATGATTATTTGCGCAAAGCGTACTTCCGTTTTGATCTCAGCTCGGTTTCCGGTTCGATTACCGAAGCCACCCTGTCTTTTCGGGTTACCAGCCCGGATAACTTAACTGGTGGGGGACCGGTCAAACTTTATGGGTTGAATGACGGGGTCACAGGTGAAGACTGGTCGGAAACGGGAATCACTTGGAGTAATGCACCTGCCAACACTTTAGGGGACACTGCTGCGCTGGATTCAAACGCAACTGAATTGGCGGCCTTTGCAAATATAAATTCCACAACAACCACCGTCAATTTCACATCTGAGATCCTGAGTTTTCTTCAGGCCGACACAGACAACAATGTCACATTCATCGTCACCGGAGGTTCATATCTCACGGGTTCGCCGATCCGCTACAATTTCTACACCAAAGAAAATACCAGTACGGAACCTTTCCCTACGCTGGCAATTACCACAATTCCCGAGCCCTCATCGATCGCCTTGATCCTCATTGCGCTTACCACGCTGGTCTGGGTTCGCCGCCGCTAAATAACGTAATTCGTTACTGACTTTGGGCGGAGGTTGAGGAATTTAGTGGCTAAATCTCCTTGGTGTGGCGCAGGAATTCATTATCGGAGAGGCCTGCTTTATGCAGGCACCATATGAAAACCTCCGACTTTGACTACGATTTACCTGAAGAACTGATTGCCCAGCATCCGGCTGAGAAGCGGGATGCGTCGCGCATGTTGGCTTTGGGCATTTATGGCGGGGAGATCCGGCATCAGCATATCCGCGATTTTAAGGACTATTTACGTCCGGGCGATGCCCTGGTGTTGAACAATACCCGGGTGATTCCGGCACGCACTTATGGTCACAAGGCCACGGGCGGGAAAGTGGAATGCCTGTTTATCGAACCGGTGGACGGCAGTGATTCTGAATGGTTGGTGATGATGAAAAGCAGCCACCGTCCCAAACCGGGAATGGTGATTACGCTCAATGATGATTTGGCGCTTGAACTGCTTGAAAACCGGGCGGACGGACTCAATCGGGTCAGAGCCATTGGAGAGCAGGGGGTACTCAAAACGCTTGAAGAAATTGGTGAACCCCCTTTGCCGCCTTACATTCACCGCGATCACTTGTGCGAAGACGATCCCGAGCGCTATCAGACCGTGTACGCCAAAGAGCCGGGCGCGGTGGCGGCCCCCACGGCCGGACTGCATTTTACGCCGGAGCTGTTGGACGAGATTCGCGATTTGGGGGTGAAAGTGGTCGAGTTGACCCTGCACGTGGGGCCGGGAACTTTTCGTCCGGTGAAAACGGATTCGGTGGAAGAACATCACATGGATGAAGAGCGTTACATCGTCACCGAAGAAAATGCCCGGACCTTGAATGAGGTGAAGGCTGCCGGCGGACGGATTCTGGCGGTGGGAAGTACCTCGGTGCGCACTTTGGAAACCATTGTGCAGGACGACGGATTCTTTCCCCACGGTCACGGCCGAAGCGGGATTTATATTTATCCGCCTTACAAATTTAAAGCGGTGGACGGGATTCTTACCAATTTTCACTTGCCCCGCTCCACCCTAATGATGATGATGAGTGCGTTCACCTCCCGCGAAATTCTTTTGGCAACTTATTTGGAAGCGGTCCGCGAAGAATACCGCTTTTTCTCTTACGGCGACTGTATGTTCCTCCATGATGAATCTATATAAACATCCCGGTGTCCTCACCATTGCATATCTTTTGCTCCGCCTGATTCTGTCTCCTTTGAGTCCGGTTCCGGGTGCGGTGGCTCTGGATCCGTTGTGGATCTTTGCCCTTTTGCTTCAACGCAATGCGGGCAAAGGGTGGATGTTCAGTCTGATCCCCGGTTTGATGTTTGGAGATTGGATGTGCGGGTTTACCGGGGCGCAAATCTTTATGCGTTTGGCGGGGTTTGTGGCTTTGGGATCCTTGCCCTTACAGGGGGGCGTAAACCGGCAGTATTTTCTGCTGATGAGTGCCCACGCATTGTGGTCCTCCCTGGTTCCGGACTGGTTAGGTCACTTTCCTTTGGGATATCTCTACGGGGTGTGGCTGTTGCAAGGGGTTCTTTGGTGGGGGATTGGGCTGCATCCCAAAGAAGAAAAGAGTTTGAAACCGCTGTTGCCGCTTTTGATTCTTCCGGTGGGACTGCTGGTGCTGAATTTAATCCTCTCCTCTCCGCCGCTTTACCCGATTCCGCAATTGGGATCCCAGAGTGGAATGGCGCTGAGAATATTGGCAACATTTCTTTTATTGCCCCCTTTTATTGGTTGGTATCTTCATCGCGATGAACCTTCAGAGCCGGAGACCCCGGCGCCGCCTGCCGGCGGACGTTGGACGCATTTGGCGGAGTAGTCCACACCCTCCGTGTGTGGAAATGAAACTACCATCCAAGTCATGTGGAGATTTCCACGTACGGAGTCCGTGGACTACGTTTATGAATGAAAATGCAACTACCATTCAGATCATGTGGAGATTTCCACGTACGGAGTCCGTGGACTACGTTTATGTTTGGAAATGCAATTACTATTCAGATTATATGGAGATTTCCACGTACGGAGTCCGTGGACTACGTTAAGGTGTGGATTACGGCTTTCTGTAAGGAATCCTTTTTCATAACGTACTGTTTAAAATGAAATCCTTTTTCCGTAAAATTCGAAGTACGATCGTGGGAGCCCTCAAGCAGGGCTGGTCTCCGTCTGCGGTTTGTTGGTCCTCCGCCTGGGGATTGACGATTGGATTGTTTCCGATTTACGGGGTGACCACGGCCACGCTGGGACTGATTGGGTGGGTGTGGAAGCTCAACCACGCTATTATGCAGGCGTTCAATTATTTAAGTTCCCCCTTAAAATTAATTCTGATCATTCCCTATATCCGGCTGGGTGAATGGATGTTCCAGACCGATTCGCCTTTTCAACTGAGCCTTCCTCAATTTACCCGGCAATTTAAAGCGGCACCGATGGATACTTTAAGTGAATTTGCCATGACTTTTGTGCATGCCATTTGTGGATGGGCAGTCTCTGCTCCCATTTGGATGGTGCTCACTTATTTCACCATGATGATATTACTCAAAACCGGGTCTGCAACCCGCAAACAACTTCAGGGAGCCCAACCATGAAACTCTTTTTCTTCGGATTTATTTTGTCCACCCTTCTGTTTGTCGGCCTGTTTGTATGGCTGACCCGTGTGGGCAAGACTCCCCGTCACAACGCCACCGCTCCTACTGAAGCCTATCTGCAGGCCCTTGCCCAATCCGCTGGGAAGGCGGTCAATCCAGCCCCCGGGAGTGATGAGGAAGCGGCTTGGATTTCAAAAGTTGAAAAAGCATTCAGTCCGTTTACGGCGGAAGGGGCGGCTGCCCATTTTCCCATTGCCTATGCGGAGGAACTTTATTTCCGGGATGCGTTTCACACTTATACCGATCGCAAGACCCTGGTCGATTATATGGTCAAGTCCGCCGGGATGAGCCCGGGGGTTACGTTTGAATTTTCGCCCGTCGTACGTAACGGTATCGAATTTTATTTGCCCTGGGTGATGGTGTTGCCGGCGAAAGACGGGGGAGGGGCCCAACGTTCACTCGGAGTCAGCCACCTTCGGTTTAATGAACAGGGCCAAGTGATTTTCCATCAGGACTATTGGGACTCCGCCGATGTCTTGGTGCCCAAAGTTCCGGTTGCGAACGGTTTGATTGAACTGGTCAAACGCCGCTTTTGATGCCACAAGGACGGGGCGTTATGAATAAACCCTCCCCTGATCTTTTTTGGCCTTTTCTTATCGTGGTTTCAGTATTTTTTGCTTCCGGACAATCTGAGATCGCATCGCCGGGATTTACTTTCAGTGTGGATAAGCTGGCGCATTTCGGGGTGTTCGGGGCTTTGGCCACTTCGGTGATCCGCCTTCCCCGATTCAGGGAAGCCGGATGGAAAGGCGTATTTGTGGTTCTATTGTTGGTATCTTTATGGGGCGGACTGGATGAATTTCGTCAATCTTTCACTCCCGGACGATCCGTGGAAGTACATGACTGGTTGGCGGATACCTTGGGTGCGATGACCGCGGTGCTTCTTTATCAGGCTTGGCCCGCCTACCGTCGTCTGCTGGAAAGCCAGCCATTGAAATTTTTAAAGCAGGGCATAGAGACTGAGGCATAGGTGTTTTACAAAAAGGATGGAAAGATGAGCAAAGATTATTTCGAACATATTGCCGGCGTTTACGATGGAGATGACAAGCGGACCTCCAATATTGATAACATTGCCAACACGATTTTTGAAAATGTGGATCTGCATTCCGAAATGCATCTGATGGATTTCGGTTCCGGGACCGGCCTGTTGCTGGAACGAATTGCGCCCCGGGTTCAAAAGATCTCCGCGGTTGATATTTCCAAATCGATGACCGATCAGCTTGAGAGCAAACGTGAGCGGATTCCCTGTGAATTGGATATATTGCAAATTGATTTGGTATCTACAGACCTTTCCGGGAATTTTGACGGGGTGATCTCTTCAATGACCCTGCATCATGTGGAAGATATTGACGCCCTGTTTGTAAAGTTTTATGGTTTGTTGCAAGAGGATGGTTTTGTTGCCCTTGCGGACCTGGACAAGGAGGATGGCAGTTTTCATACCCGGGATACCGGGGTTTATCATCAGGGCTTTGAGCGGGAGGTTATTCAGAATGCGGCCATTCAAGCGGGTTTCAGGGAAGTCGGAATTGTGGATGCTTCAGTCGTACAGAAGGAGCAGGGCGCGTATCCGGTGTTTTTGCTGACGGCGAAGAAATAGATTTAGAAGCCGGCATTGAAATTTAATTCCGACTAGAGTAGGCTGTCAGCATGAAGTCACCCAAATCTGCTCCCGAGCTTGTTGATCAGTTCTATTTGCATATGCGCTCTGCGCTTATTGAAACCGCGGCGGCCTTTGACCGGATTCAGTCTGCGGATGATGCCTCTACCGCCTGGGAGGATCCCCGTTTGGAAGAGTTAAGAAATGCGGCAAAAATTATTGCCGACGATGATCCGGAGCGGGCGCGTCGAATTCTGGAATTGCTTTCGGTGAAAGAGGAGGAGGGCGCATGAAAATTATCGAACCGCATGTCCACATGATTGCCCGCACGGTGCAGGATTATGAACGCATGGCCCGTATGCACACGGTGGCGATTTGTGAGCCCGCCTTTTGGGCGGGATACGACCGGACCTCCCCGCAGGCTTTCCACGATTATTTTACCCATATCTCCGAATTTGAGCCCACCCGGGCGGCGCAGTATTTGATCGATCACTATTGCTGGATTTGCATCAACCCCAAAGAAGCTGAAGATGTGGCTTTTAGCCGGGAAGTGATTTCTTTCATGCCGGAGTTTCTGAAGAAGCCGAATGTGCTGGGCATCGGGGAAATCGGATTAAACAAAAACACCCGCAACGAGATGATTATCTTTGAAGAGCAGGTGGAATTGGCCTTGAAGCTGGATCAGCTGATCTGGATTCACACCCCGCATTTGCAGGACAAGCTCAAGGGAACCAAAATGATGCTGGATTATCTGGCGGGGCACGGGGGGGTGGATCCGGCCCGGGTTTGTTTTGACCATACCGAGGAACATACCCTGCCCATGTTGCACGAAAAGGGCTTTTGGTGTGCAATGACAGTGTATCCGGTAACCAAAAACTCACCGGAGCGGGTGATCGATTTGGTGGAAAAATTCGGTCTCGACCGCATGATTGTGGATGCCAGCGGGGATTGGGGACCTTCCGACCCTGCGACCCTGCACGATACCCTGTTTCAAATGCGCCTGCGTGGGCACAGTGACAAATCGGTGGAGCAGCTGTTCTATAACAATCCCTGCCGATTCCTCGGACAAAGCGGAAAATTCAAACCGCAGCCGATGGACGCTTAACCGGCAAGTGTGCGTCCCGGATCGCTCGCTTCCCGCCATGGGAAACCCATTTCAAACTTTTCTTCCCTGCAGGGATTATTTTCTACGGTGCAAAAAGATCAGGCCCGCCAATCCCCCCATGCCGATAAGTAACAGGGAGGAAGATTCGGGAATGGCGGTAACTGTGCCGGCAAGATTGAATTCGTCGTAGCTAATGTTGTCCGCCTTATCAATCCTGGGGCCATTCGAGTATTTGAAACTTACGGTGCCGGTGAGTCCGGAGAGGGTGAGCGGAGCACTGGTAAAATTCACAGCGGAGTTGTTTCCGGGTGTATGTTGGGTGCTGGGAATCGATTGAAATCCCGATCCTGTATCATAGAGAAGCTCAGAGGTTTGGCCGACGGGCCTCCATTGTTGTTCCTGACCCACAAACAATTCCGTGATGCTCATCTCAAATCCGGGAGAAATTTCCACATCAAATCTGAACTCCATCACATTACCAGCTGACTTAGTGTAAAGAATCGTACCCGCAGTGGGGAAAGTGGCGGCATTCGTCGTCGCTTGGTTGCTGACTGTCAGATTTGTGTCCAAAATCTCAGGAACAAGGTCACTGTTGGAAAAACTAAAGCCAATGATGGCTCCGCTGGCGTTGAGACAGAAGGCGAAGGTCAATAGTGAAGCCGCGAGAACGCTTGTAAGGTGGGATAGACGGTAAATAAATTTCATGTACTTTTTCTCCTTTTCAACAACGATAGACCATTAAGTTTAAGATAGATCTAGATGCATAAAAAAATATTATGTCTATCCTATCTGTACTTGCAAGGGATTTATAACTTCACCAGTGAAGTGATGTTCAATTTAGAAGCCATATAACATCCTCAATGTGCATCCACCCATTCAGGACGGAGGAGGGTCATCCCGTAGAGATTTTCCCCTTGTGTTTGAATAAGGTGGCTATCCAAATGATGCAGGGCCCGTTTGGCTATTCTTTCTTCACTGAGATAATAACCGTTGCCTTTCTTTAGAAAATAATCAAACAATCTCAGCGAGATTTGGGGTAGGGGCTTCCCGGCGGGATCACAAATCGATGTGGGGATCTCTGTCCAAATAAAAGAAATCAGGCTGTCCGGTTGGAGTTTTTTGAGCTGCCTCTCCAGAGGAGCCGGGTGAGTAGACTTATAATACACAATGGATTTTTTGGAAAATCCTTCGTTTCGCCAAATCGCTTCCAACTGACGACTCAGTCTGTTGTCCTTCATGCCAAAGCGAAGAATCAGGGCCGGCTGTGTTTTTCCGGCTTCCCGGTGACGACGGATGGCATCCGACAAGCACCACAAATAATCGGCACGGATCATTTCGCAGGGAGGGAGAATGCGGCCTTCCCCGATACTGACGCAGGTGAAGTGCGAGTGTATTAAGGCCTCTATATAACCAAGATCCACAATTCTTTGAAAGACAACCCCCCGAATCCCCCGGGAAAACAGGATCTTCCGGAGCCTCTCAGGTTTGTAATCTGCCGCATAAAAGGTTTGGAGGGAAAATCCTTCCCGGGTGGCCACCTTTTCAAAAACTTCATGAAAAGTGGTGTCATAGGCATGTTCACCGTCAAAAGGATAAATAAAGGCGATAGGATCTCCACCGGAGGTCGATTGTGAATCCCACCGGTATTTGGCCAGCCGGGAGAGAGCGGGATCCCGGACATAACCCATTTCCTCTGCCAATTTTTGCACTTTTTTCTGAGTGGCTTTGCTGACTTCCCGATGATTCCGCATGGCTTTGGAAGCGGCGGATCGGGAAATGCCCGCAGCTTGCGCAAGGTCATCAAGGGTGACCCGGCGGGGAGGGTTTGGAGTAGACGATTTTTCCATGCGCGGAATGGATTATGTGAGCGAGTCCCGGATCGCTTCGAGATAACGATAGCCCCATTGTTCGTCGGGGAGCAGATAACTGTCTTCGGTCCATTCATTCCAGGAGTTGACGGTGATAAGCCGCGGACGGTCGGGATGGGTGTCGAGAAAATCCAACGCTTGTTGAAATGCCTTTTGAAAGAGGGCGGGGCTCCGTTCTGTAACCCCTTCCTGCATGCCCGGATTGCGGTGGGTGTTGTCCCAGCCGACGGAGACGTGGGGGAAGAAGGAGGGAACCTCTGCATCGTCTTTTTCCCAAGTGGAAACCGCTGTTTGGGCAAAGTCGGCATAGGGAATATTGCCCGGCGCGGCTTGGACCATCTGGTAGTTGGTACAGGAATCGAAACCGCACACGCGAATCAGTTCCGCCATCCCTACGTCCATGAGTTCGCCGACTTCCTCTCTGGATTCATGGGGAACAATCTGCCAGTGAATGGCTTGTAGATGAACGCCGGGGAGGCCGAAGCTTTTCGCTTTTTCCTGCAACCAGGCAAAGGCGTCGCGGGTAGCGGGTATGCCCCCGAAATCCGATACCAATTTACGCAACAGAAAAATGCTCACCACCGGTTTGCCGTCGATGCGGTAATAATGGGGGTGGGTAAGATATTTTTCCAAATTCCGGGTCCATATGCGCTCGAATTGTTCACGGTCGGTGGCCGCGGAGTAGAGCAAATCATTGGCGTCGGTCGTCCGGTCCCAGAGACTGGTGGCATCGTGATTGGCCCACATGAGGAAGAAGCGCATGTCGGTACCTTCAATGGCGGGAAGTAAACCTTCATTCAACTGACGTTCAAAGCAGGGGGCGTCGTCATACCAATACCAATCCATAATGAAAACATTCACCCCGTATTCGAGGGCCAGGTCGATGTGCTGGCGCATCACGGCCGGATCGGCTTCGTCCTGATATCCCAGCAGGGGAATTTTGGGCATTTCGTGTCCCGGCCAGCGGGGTTGGTGGGCCCGAACCGTCACCCATTCCCCGTCACCTTCTTCCCACCAGTGGGCCAAACGGGGTTCGTGATGATAAGAAGGCCAAATGTAAGCGGCAACGTCGGCAGAAGAAGAATTCATGCTGAAGAGATAGGAAGCTTTAGGGAAAGAACCAATCATTTTTTATCGGTCACGATTAAATAAATCACCGATATCGGTGATTTTCCCTGCATAAACTGATTAAAATTTGTAGACAGAGGCCCGATCCCGGTCTACATTCTTCTTGTTTACAGGTTCCCCTGACACAACCCTTTTAACCCGTTCACAGGATTCTTCATGAAAACAAGCCTTCGAAGCCTCTATTTTTTAACATTGTTTATTTTCTCTTTTGCGCATGCTGCGCCGCCTCTGCCGGAAGGTGGGGTTTCAGTGATTCCTGATCCGCACTTTACCTTGTCGGGCGTTTTCTCTGCCGGTAGTTTTGAGGGACGTCCCATTGCGCAAGCGGAAGTTCAGGCCGTGGACCATCCTGAATTTGACCAGGCGATGCAGGTCCGGGTCACCAATCCGGGTGCAAATTACTACAGCAGCGCGATCAATATTTATACGACAGGGGATGTGGAAGAAGGGGATACTTTACTGGTGCAGTTGTACATGCGTTCGGTGGAAAATACGGATGAATCCGGGGTGAGCCGGGCGACAGCTTTTGTACAGGGGCCGGGGCCGAGGTATAAAAAGTATTTGATTCGGGATATTTCCGCCGGCAGTGAGTGGAAGTTGTATCAGCTTCCCTTCGTGGTAACCAATGCCAGCCCTGCGGGAAAGTTGAGCCTGCATATTGGAGCGGGCGGCACTTCCAGGCCCCACATTTGGGAAGTCGGGGGCATTCAGGTGCTTAATTACGGTGGAAATATCAATTTGGAAGATTTACCCGTCACCCGTGCGACTTATGTGGGACAGGAACCTGATGCCGCATGGCGTACAGAAGCTGATGCCCGCATTGAAAAATACCGGAAAGGGGATTTTCAAATTGAAGTGGTGGATCCGAACGGCACCCCGGTACCGAATGCAGAGGTCACCGTAGAATTTAAACGTCACTCTTATGAATTCGGTACTGTCGTTAGCGCGTTTTTCCTGCTCATGGAAAACAGCAATGGAGACAAGTACCGGGAAACCCTGCTCGAACTGTTTAATCAGAGCAGTCCGGAAAATGATTTAAAGTGGGGCCCCTGGGAAGTGGATGAACTGGATGGCTACTTTGAACAGGCGCAAACCCTGGAAGCGCTTCAATGGTTGCAGGACCGCAATTTTGCAATCCGCGGTCATGTATTGGTATGGCCCGGGTTATGGAATTTGCCCGAGCGGATTAAGCCGCTGATCACCCAAAAAGATCCCGTGGCTAAACAGGAAATTATAGATCATATTAAAGATATCACCACCAAGACCGCGGCATATATTGAAGAGTGGGATGTGATTAATGAACCCTATGCTCACCATGATGTCATGGATGCTTTCGGGAATGAAGTGATGGTGGACTGGTTTAAAGAGGCACGGAAGCATCTGCCGACCCAGGGACTTTTCCTGAATGATTATGGGATCGTGGCCAGCCAGGGAAATGATGTTCCCCATCAACAACACTTTAAAAAAACCCTGCATTTCCTTTTGGATCAGGGAGCCCCGCTGACCGGAATGGGGATGCAGGGACATTTCGGGGAAAGCCCCACTTCAATTCCCAAGGTTTATGAAGTGCTGGAATATTTCCACAGCGAGTTTCCCGATTTGGATATCCGGGTAACGGAATTTGATATCGATACCCGTGATGCGGAACTTCAGGGAGATTATACCCGGGATTTCCTGACCATCATGTTCAGCCATCCCGCGACAGTGGGAGTGCAGAGCTGGGGATTCTGGGAAGGCAAGCACTGGCGTCCGGAAGCGGCGATGTTTACCCGGGATTGGCAAGAGAAACCCAATGCGGTGGCGTGGAGAACTCTCACCAAAGAAGTTTGGTGGAATGACTTCGCAGGCAAAACCGATGACAAAGGGTTGTATGCCAACCGGGGATTTTACGGAACCTACGAACTTAAAATTTCGGTGGGCGGTAAGGAGCAAATTCAGGAATTTGAACTTCAAAAATCCGAAGACGGTAAACAGATCGTGAAGGTCATGTTGGAGCTGTAAACCTCATCGATGTGATTCAGGGGCCCCGAAAGCTGTTTCGGGGCCCGTTTTGTATATTTTGTTTTAAGGATCGATTGTCCGCGGTTTCCCCGCGGATATTTTTTTGCTCTGCTTTCGGGAAAATCTATGGACGGATGGGGGGTTGAGGCTTAGGCTGTTTCCAACCGCATTCGTTTTATGAAAGCCTTTCTTTGTCCATGTTTATTTATTCTGCTTCTGTGCAACGCCTGTACCAAATCCACGGCTCCCCGGCTTTATGGGCAGGGGGGCGTGCCGGCGGATAAGGATGCAAGCCCTGAAACCCGAAGCTTGCTGGTCAATTTGTGGCAGCAGAAGAGTGGCGGGATACTGTTTGGGCATCAGGACTCCCTGGCCTATGGCATTGGCTGGCGGGGCGGGGCGTTTTCGTCGGATGTGGAAAAGGTCAGTGGAAAATTTCCCGCAGTGTTCGGTTGGGATTTAGGTGAAATCGGGCAGGAGCAGAATATTGACCGGGTGCGCTTTGATGAGATGCGGCAATGGATAATTGCGGTTTATGAAAGAGGGGGGATCAATACCCTGAGCTGGCATTTGGACAATCCGGTGACCGGGGGGGATGCCTGGGACGTTACGCCTGCTGTGCATCGCATTTTGCCCGGGGGAGAAAATCATGAGGCTTTCAAACAGACATTGGACACGCTGGCCACATTTTTGGAAAGTCTGAAAACGGCGGAGGGGACGGCGGTTCCGGTAATTTTCCGTCCTTGGCATGAGCTGAATGGGGATTGGTTTTGGTGGGGGGAAAGCTCCTGTTCCGCGGACGAATATAAACAGCTTTACAAATTTACGGTGAATTATCTCACCGAAGAAAAAGATCTTCACAATCTCTTGTTTTGTTTTTCGCCGGATGTGGTGGCGTCGGAAAAAGCATATCTCGCGCGATACCCGGGGGATGAGGTGGTGGATATTTTAGGTTTGTGTGATTACACATCTTTTACAGAGGGGGCCTCCGGATTTGAGGCATTGCGAATTGTGGCGGAACTTGCGAAAGAGAGGCAAAAACCTTTTGTGTTGGCCGAGACCGGGGTGGATCAATTACAAGCTGCCGACTGGTGGACCGAAAGTTTGCTCCGTCCTATCAATGCCGATCCGCTTTCCCGTCAGGTTTCCTATATACTGGTGTGGCGGAATGCGACTCTGGACCATTTTTATGCGCCATACCCCGGTCACCTGGCCGCGGAAAATTTTGTGGCCTTTGCCAAAGATCCCAATACCCGGTTCTTGAGGGATCTGCCCGACATGTATCGAATCCATCCCAGCCAACCCGTTTCAAAATGAAAATCCGAATATTCACCGTCCTGTTTTTCACTTCAATTTTACACGCGGGTCAACCGCTTCCCGAAGGGGGCACGCGTCTGATAAAATCTGATTGGTTTACGGCCCCGGGTCTGTTTAATCCCGGACGGGTGGATGGCCGTCCCTTGGCAAAGGCCGAAGTCGTGGACGTGGCGCATCCGGCGTTTAACCGTGCCATGCGGGTTGAAGTGCTGAACCCGGGTGGTTTGTTTTACAGTTCTGCGGTGAATATCTATTCGACACAGAAGGTTCAGAAAGGGGATGGCGTAATCGTTCAACTGTATATGCGCTCGATTCGGAATGAAGATGAATCCGCAGTGAGCCGGGCCACTGTTTTTGTGCAGGGACCCGGCCCCGGGTATAAAAAATATCTGTTAAGGGAAATTACGGCCGGGAGTGAGTGGACCCTTTATCAGCTTCCATTTACGGTCTCGGATGCGAGAGCCGCCGGAAAATTGAGTTTGCATATTGGCGCGGGAGGAGGGGACAAGCTGCAGACCTGGGAAATCGGGGGTGTCACTTTTTTGAATTACGGTAAAAAGGTGAAGGTGGAAGATTTGCCGGTGACCCGGGCGACTTATGAGGGGCGTGCCGCCGATGCGCCCTGGCGGCAAGCGGCCACGGCGCGTATCGAGAAATTCCGCAAAGGGGATTTTGAAATTTTGGTTGTGGATTCAAAGGGTGCCCCGGTACCGGACGCCGAACTTTCGGTTACCTTTTTGCGTCACGCCTATCACTTCGGGTCTGTGATTAACGCTGGCGTTTTGATGGGTGACAGCGAAGACAGTGAACAGTATCGCGAAACCCTGCTCGAATTGTTTAATCAAAGCGGAACCGAAAATGATTTAAAATGGCCTCCCTGGGAGCAGGAATGGGGCCGGCATTACAGTCAGGAACAAACCCTGAGGGCTTTACGCTGGTTGAAAGCGCATGACTACTATGTTCGGGGGCACGTGATGGTATGGCCTGCAAAAAAGCATGTGCCACAAAGCCTTGGGCCGCTGATTGATCAGAAAGATCCGGTCGTAAAACAGAGGGCGTTGGATCATATCAAAGATATTTCTTTAAAGACCGCAGATGTTTTAGATGAATGGGACGTGGTGAATGAGCCTTATAACAACCATGACCTGATGGATGCATTCGGCGATGAAATTATGGTGGACTGGTTCAAGGCCGCCCGCAGTTACCTTCCTGATCACAAATTGTATTTAAATGATTTCGGGATCCTGAGCGGAGGAGGAAGGGATACTTCCCACCAACGGCATTATGAGAAAACCATCCGGTATTTGATAGACCGGGGGGCACCGATTACCGGGATGGGGATGCAGGGGCACTTTGGGGAAACGCCCACCTCTATCCCCAGAGTGTATGAAGTGTTGGATCATTTCCATACCACTTTTCCCGACTTGGATATCCGGGTGACCGAACTGGATGTGAATTCGTCGGACCTGGAACTCCAGGCGGATTACATCCGGGATTTTCTGACCATTGTGTTTAGCCATCCCGCAACCGTGGGGGTGCAGTGCTGGGGATTTTGGGAAGGGCTTCATTGGCGGAAGCGGGCGGCGATGGTCACCCTCGACTGGCAATTGAAACCAAACGGCCGGGCGTGGAAACACCTCACCCGGGACCTGTGGTGGAATGATTTTAACGGCAAGACGGATGCACAGGGCCGTTTTTCAGACCGCGGATTTTATGGACGGTATCAACTAAAGGTATCGGTGAACGGAAAGGAACAGGTTCAGGAATTTGATCTTCGAAAAACAGAAGCCGGCAAACAGATTTTGAAAGTGGAGCTTTCTTCGGAATAGCCTCTGTGAGAGGCGGTGACGAATATTTGTGGTGTATGACCTGTTGAGGGCGGAAATAAACCTCAGAAACCCGCAAGAATGCCGAAACGCTCTTGACCATTGGTTCATTCAGGCGTAAAGCGTTGTCTTTAATCAAGTTGAACAACGAATAGGCACTCCCATGCAAACCGAAGACTCCTCCTCCTCCCAGAAACGCACCACTAAACGTGATTTGGTCATGCGTATTGCCGAAGAAACCGGCTTGATCCAGCAGGATGTACACGAGGTGATTCAGAAAACATTGGACTATATTACCGAGAGTTTGGCCCGGGGTGAAAACGTGGAATTCCGCAATTTCGGTGTGTTTGAAGTCACCGAACGCAAATCACGCATTGGACGTAATCCCAACAAGCCGGATCAGGTTGTGACCATTCCCACCCGCAAGGTGGTCAAATTTAAACCGGGCAAAGTGATGAAACATCAGGTCACCGGCGACATTGTTTCCTTGCCGGTGGAAAAATAACCCCGCCGGAGCTTTCCTTTCTCTCCGGTCCGCAAAGGGTCCGGAGTTTTTTTTATCAACACTTTCCTCTCTCATCTTATGGACACTGAAAACCTCTCCCCCAACGATTTACGCCAACAACGCATCGAAAACATGCAGAAACTGGAAGCCGCCGGCTATTCCGCCTTTGGTCAGGCTTTCGCCCGGGATGGCCGCTTTTCCGAACTGACCGACGCCTTCGAAGATGGCAAAGAGGTGCACTTGGCCGGCCGGATCATGACCTGCCGCGAAATGGGCAAATCCATCTTTGCCCACTTGCAGGACAGCAGCAGCCGTTTGCAGGTGTACCTGAAAAAAAATGACCTTGGTGAAGAAGCCTTTGATGCCTTTAAGTACACCGACCTCGGAGACCATATCGGTGTCACCGGGACCTGGTTTACCACCCGCACGGGTGAAAAAACGGTTAAAGTGTCTGAATGGACCCTGCTTTCTAAATCTTTACTGCCGCTTCCCGATAAATGGGATGGCTTAAAAGATGTCGAAGCGCGGTACCGTCAACGGTACCTGGATTTGATTTCCAATCCTGAAGTGCGCAAAGTTTTTGATGACCGTATTGCCATCTTGCGGGAAATCCGCAGTTTCCTGAATCAACAACAGTTTGACGAAGTGGAAACCCCGATGATGCAATCCATCCCCGGCGGCGCGGCGGCCACCCCGTTTCAAACCCGATACAATGCCTTGAGCATGGACATGTTCTTCCGGATTGCGCCTGAGTTATATCTCAAACGCTTGTTGGTCGGCGGATTTGACAAGGTCTACGAGCTCAACCGCAACTTCCGCAACGAAGGATTGAGCCGTAACCACAATCCTGAATTTACCATGCTGGAAATTTACGAGGCTTACGGGAACCGTGAAACCATGCAGACACTCATTCAGGATTTGATCCTGCACTTGGCCGATACCGTTATTGGCTCCCGACAGGTGGGCACCGAATCCGAACCGGTGAATTTGGAAAACTGGCGGGCGGTGGATTATGATGATCTGATCAGGGAACGTGCCGGAGACGACTATTTTGCTTTGGATGCAGCCGGAAAAGCCGAACGTGCCGAGTCACTGGGCTGCAAACTGGATCCGGCCTGGGGCGAAGGGGAAGTGACCCAGGAGATTTTCGAAAAATGCATTGAAAAGACGCTGATCGACCCGACTTTTGTCATGCGTTTACCTGCAGAATTGGTGCCGTTGGCCAAGCCCTGTGCGGACGACGACAGCAAAGTGGATGTGTTTGAGTTGATCATCGGCGGAAAAGAAATCGCTCCGGGATACAACGAACTGAACGATCCGTTGCTGCAACGTGAACGTCTTTTGGCCCAGGCCGGGGATGAAGCGATGAAATTTGATGAAGATTTCCTGATTGCACTCGAACACGGCATGCCTCCCGCCGGCGGAATGGGGGTCGGGATTGACCGACTGGTGATGATGCTGACGGGAAGTGAAGCGATTCGGGATGTGATTCTGTTTCCGCAGATGAAAAACCGCGGTTAAGTTTCTTCACTATGATATAGTCTTACTCCTAATCGTACTCCTAATCCTATTCTTTCCATTTTGGTACTTCAGGATTACGATTAAGATTAAGCCTCCGACCTCCGACTTCCGACCTCTTATTTCCCCCATGCACGCTTCCCTCTACCTGACGCTGGCCTATCTGAAGCCGAAAAAGCATTTGCTTTCGGTGATGAACAGCCTCGCGGTTGCAGGTACCCTTTTGGGCGTGGCGGTATTGATCGTGGTCATTTCGGTGATGAACGGGTTCGGGGAGATGTGGCGCGAAAAACTTCTCAGCTTTCAGCCGCATGTGACGGTATTTGCATATCCACAAGGAATGGAAGAGGATGATCCGCTGTTTGAAGACGTGGCGGAATTGCCCGAGGTGTTGGCGGTTGCGCCATTTCTGCAGACGATCGTGATGGCGCAATCCCGGGCCGGGGTTCAGCAGCCGATGTTGCAGGGAATTGATCCGGAACAGAATTTTCTGTTTCAGAAAATGTTGGAGGACAAAAAGAATACCCTGAGGGACGGGACCCTGGAATTTGAAGAGATGGAATGCATCATCGGCGTGGATTTAGCCAATGCGCTCGGGGTGAGGGCCGGCGATAAACTTACGGTTTTCTCTCCGGCGAATATTCCCACGGAGGATGAAGTGTTGTTGCCGGAGGAGCTGCGGATTGCCGGTGTCTTTTCGGTGGGAATGTACCAGGTCGATGTCGGTTTTATTTTGACGGATCTTTATACCGCCCGAGAGGTGATGGGCATGGATCACGGGGTGCACGGCATGCAGATTGAGGCGGTGGATATGTTCGAGGCCGATGCCTTGGCGGACAAGGTTTCTGAAATGGCCAGTTACCGTTATGCGGCCCGGAGTTGGACCCAGATGAACAAGTCATTGTTTGATGCGTTGACCATGGAAAAAAGCATGATGTTTTTTCTGCTCACCATCATCTCTATTGTGGCCAGTTTTACGGTTTCCTGCACTTTGATTATGGTCAGCGTGCAAAAGACCCGGGAAGTAGGACTGTTGAAATCGATGGGCTTCCGGAACGGAACCATCATGGGAATTTTTATGTGCTACGGACTGATTCAGGGAGTTGCGGGAATCATTCTGGGTACCACCAGTGGCTTGTTGGTTTTGCACTTCCGGCAAAATATTCTGGATGGTCTTTCGAAACTGACCGGTCTCGAGATTCTGCCCAAGTCTTTGTATTACATCGATGGATTGCCTTCGAAAGTGGTGGTGAGTGATGTGGCGGTTATTATCGGTCTGGTGTTGGTGCTTTGCCTGGTGGGAGGAATGATTCCGGCCTGGCTTGCAGCCCGCAAAAATCCGGTGGAGGCCTTACGTCATGACTGAAGCGGCATATATCGAAGCAGTTGGATTGGAGAAGTCCTATGCCATGCCCCATGGAAAGGTGGAAGTGCTCAAGGGCATGTCTCTGGAAATTCAACGCGGGGAACATGTATGTATCATGGGAGCCAGTGGCAGTGGGAAAAGTACCCTGATGCATTTATTGGCGGGACTGGATACGCCCGATAGCGGTGAAGTACGGATTGAAGGGGAATCGATTCATACCTGGAGCGAATCGAAACGGGCAAATTTCCGGGCCAAACATATTGGGGTGGTTTTTCAAAACTACCATTTGCTTTCCGATCTCAATGTTTTGGAGAATGTTTTGATTCCCGCCCGGGCATTAAACACCTGGAGAGAGCCTTCATCCGAAGTGGTGACGCGGGCGAAATCCCGGCTCGAGTCGGTAGGGCTTTTACATCGGCTCGAACATCGGCCGGTAGAGCTGAGTGGCGGAGAGCAACAGCGTCTGGCGGTGGCCCGCGCATTGATTAACGAACCTGAAATTCTGATGGCGGATGAACCCACGGGTAACCTCGACGCCGTTACCGGGGATTTGTTGTTGGATGATCTTTTCCGTCTCAGTACGGAAAGCAACCGGACATTGGTCATCGTTACCCACGATCCGAGACTGGCGGAAAGATGTCACCGCACCATCCGGTTGACCTAAGTTAAGGTGTTGATTTACACGCCCGGAGATCGTGTACTACCCATAAAACCCAATGACACTTTTCATCATTTTAAATCTATTGATCCTTGTTTGTTTCATAAGATTTATTCGCCTTTATCGGAAACTGAAAACCTATGTGCCGGTGGGTTCCGGGAAAACCCGAAATACCTTTCCGGTGATCGATGTACTGTTTCATTCTTCTTTTAGAGATCAACCTGAAGTGTTAAAAATTCAAAAGAGAGCGGTTTGGGCCTTTTGTTTGGCGCTCTTGTTGGTCCATGTATCCGGTCAGGTGTATGTGACTTTTGTACGCTAGAGCCTTTTCGGTTTAATTTGACTTATTGCGGCTGTAAGTCGCACTCTCCGAAGCCCGGTCCGTCAGGGCCGGGTATAAATAGTATAATACATTTGAGCCCTGTATGGGCGGCCCTCTATCTGCATGGCCTACCAGTGAGAGAGTCGCCCATACAGGGCTCAC
>CAKZLZ010000180.1 GCA_937127435.1 uncultured Verrucomicrobiota bacterium
GCTGATACTCTTTTTTAACCTTTGCGTACTCTGCCGATTGTTGAACAACCTGATGATGAATGATCCGGCAACACTGGCTTTGTTCCCGCTAAATCCTTTTCCTGAATCGCCCCCGCGCTTTATTCGCCTCGCGGTCTACGACTATACTTTTTCGGATCCGGTTACCCACCGGGATAAAAACGTTTGGTGGAAAAGAGAATTTGTCGGGTTTTACGGCCCCATCTTTTCCAGCGAAAAGATCGCACCCAATGTCAAGCTTACCCCTCCGGGTTCGCTGCCGGAATAATTGTCAAAGTTTGAATTTGTCGCTGGGTGGCCTGTTTGATCCTGATCTCATCCTCCCCACAGCGTATTACTTCTCCAACAGAGGGGATGCGCCCCAAACTGGCCAATAAATACCCGGCAATGGTGTCATAATCTTCTTCTTCAGGCAGCGTTAATCCCAACTCTTCGTTGGCTTCATCCACAGGCATGGTCGCATCTACTTCGTAGACCCCGCTACGGATTTTAGAGAATGATTTGATTTCCTGGTCATGCTCATCTTCAATTTCACCGACCAGTTCTTCCAGAATATCTTCCAAGGTGACCACCCCCGCGGTTCCTCCGTATTCATCTACCGCAATTGCGGTGTGAATTTTCTTCTGCTTCATCATTCTGAGTAAATCGCTGATGGGCATAGACTCCGGAACGAAAGTGGCAGGCTTCATTAATTCTTTAAGCGGGGAAGACATTTTGCTGTCCGCAATAGCTTGAATCAGGTCTTTTACATGGATCATGCCCAGGACTTCATCGTAATCATCATGAAAGAGGGGGAAGCGGGAGTAGGGGGAATCCTGAATTTCGCGGATGGCCTCATCCACGTTCAGGGTATCTTCCAGCCCACACATTTTAACCCGCGGGGTCATGACTTCACGGGTAATGGTTTCACCGAATTCCAGTGCGGAGCGAATAAAGTGTTTTTCCTCGGCATCCAATTCATGGTCCCTGGTTTGGTCAACCAAGGTTAAAATTTCATCTCCGGCGCTGGGGCGGTTTCCTGAATCTTTGTTGTGGGCCAGTTGAATATGCAACATGCGTTCCACTGCGGAAATCACAAAAGAGAGGGGGAACAGGACCCGGTAAAACACATCCGCAACCGGAAGTCCCCACATCGTAATTCTGTCAGCATAATATTCGGAAAGAACCACAGGCAGGCTGGTGGCTAAAAGGATATAACAGATGCCGGAAACCAGAATTACGAGCACGGACACTGCACTCAAAGCATCAAAAATCTCTAAATATATTAAAACCGATGACGCGATCGTGGTGATTTGAAAAGTTCCGCCGATGAGGGTCATCAAACCGACGATTTCCAACCAGTGTTTTTCCCAGCGTTCTGCATTTTTCTCAAAACGAGGAGAAAGTTCACCCAGACGAACCAGTCCTGCATCCTGACTATGGCGGAACGAACGGAGCAAGGTGTTGAAAAAGGTGACGCCCAGCAGGGAGGTAAGACAAAGAGGGTAGATAGAATTCATAGGAAAAAAGGTCCGCAGGTAAGGCGCATCATGCTCTCCTCTACCCATTTTTGTTCCAAATCAAGCATAGATTTCTTTCTCTCGGGGGTATCGTCTTCCGCCCCCATCAGATGGTGACATCCGTGGGCAATGTAAAGGGCAAGTTCATGATCGGGCGATGTTCGGAGTTGTCCCTCCTCGAAGGCCTGTTGGACATTCACAATGACTTCACCTGTGGACGCCTCAGCCGGATAGGCAAAACTGATGACATCCGTTACAGTATCTTTTTTAAACCATTCCCGATTGAGGTCCCGGATTTGATCGTCCATAAAAACCAGGGATAGTTCCGTCCAGTTGAAGCTGTTGTCTAATTGCTCCACTTGTTTCATGATCCACAAAGCATAGCGTTCTACCTTTTCCTCATGCAAAGAAAAGAGCTTTTGTTGCTGCAGAATTTCAATTTTCATTGGGTTTCAAGACCACGTCGTCGGACAAGTTGAGCGAGGGTTTCTTTTCCGCATCTTCCTGATCTTTCTTGGGGTAAGCCACGCGTCCATGCAACATATTGTTCAGAGAAAAGATGAAGGAGCGGCGGATGGTATTCACTTGCTCCATGGTTAATGCGCAACGATCCAATTGTCCGTCATTGATTTTTTCTTTAAGAATTTCATTTACCAGGCCTTCAATCTGACCGGGTTTATTTTTATCGATACTGCGGGAGGCGGCCTCCAGTGAATCAGCCAGCATCAGAATTCCCATTTCAGGAGAGCGCGGTTTGGGTCCGGGATAGCGGTAATCCTCTTCTTTGATTTTGGTTTTCTCTGTTTCTTCTGCCCGCTGGCGTGCGCGATGATAGAAATACTGGATGATGCTGGTACCGTGATGTTGCTCAATACCATCTACAATGATTCCCGGAAGTTTGTATCTGCGTGCCAAACTCACGCCTTCTTTGACGTGGGAAATGATCAACAAACGACTCATGCTCGGAGAGAGTTCGTCATGGGGATTTTGTCGCCCCTGGGCATTTTCTATGAAAAATTCAGGTTTAGAAAGTTTGCCGATATCATGATAATAGGCGCAGACACGCACCAGCAAATCATTGGCCCGGATTTCACGCGCGGCGGCCTGGGACAGGTGGGCAACCATGAGGCTGTGGTGATAGGTGCCGGGAGCTTCCAGTGCCATCCGGGAGAGCAGGGGATGGCTCATGTCCGAGAGTTCCAGCAAACGTATATCCGTGGTGACACCGAACAGGAGTTCAAATGGACTGATCAGTAATAAAACAATGAGCGAAACGATCAAACCGGAAACAAAGGCCAGTAAACCATGTTGAGCCACCACGACCAGCGGAACCAATTCCAGGCTTCCGGAACCGACCAGAATAATCGCTTGAATGCCACCGATCCAAAGACCGGCACGGAATACATTGGAACGGCGGTGAATCGCCCGAACGGATATGGCGGATGTGATGGCAACACTCACACCGCTGAACAGGATGACCAGTTCCATGTCATGTTGCATGGCATGGGCAAGACTGCTGGAAAATCCTACCGCCAATCCCAGTCGGGGTCCATAGAGAATTGTTCCGAGCATGGGGGCAAGCGCCAGGGGAAGCAAGGCTTGAACAAAATGTCCGGGGAACAGATTCAGGTGTGAGGAAAAATAGATGATCAATTGACCCAAAAGGAGACTGAGCAACGTCAGGACCACCCATAGAAAAAGCCGGTTGGTTTTTTTGAATGAGGGGTTTTCCAACAGATAGAGAAAGGCGAGACTCACAGCCAAACCGACGGCGAGATAAAGTCCCTGACCAACAAGGTTTGCAATTTGAATACTGCCGTCCTGCAAACTCGCCTTTTTATGATGCGCATTCAGGTCTTCAACCACCTGACGGGTGATGGGCATCCGGGCTTCCATGATGGTGGACCCCTGACGTTTCAGGATGTAAACCGGTTTTACTTCGCTGATAATGTTTTCACTGGCCTGTTGGGTGGCGAGGCTGTCGATTTCCAAATTGGGTTCTAACACTTCGGTCAGAATCTGTTCCGCGAAGGCAGATTGGGAAACGCTTAATTTTAATTCTTCCTGCAGTTGAAGCGAAAGGGTCACGGCCGATTCAGCAGGGGTGGGGAGATCCAGAAGGTTCAGGACTTTGACATCATCGCCGATCTGCACCTGTCCGGTAACCGCAATTCCCTCAAATTCCGACGCCCGGTCTTCTTTAGAAATCAGTCCCCGGTTCCAGGTGTTCTCCACAGCCTCCCGCAACTTGGGTGCCAGTTGGTTTAGTTCATCCACGTCAAAGGTTATGGGGAGTCCGGCCAGACTCTCCTCAAATCCCATCATTTGCAGCATTTCATCAAAACTGGCTTGTACCTTCTGATCTTCCGGCGCTTCCGCCAATTCCAGAGATTTGGTAAACAAGTTGTTTAAAAGGCGGATGGCGTCATTTAACCCTCGGGTTTCCACTTTTAATATTTGTGGCACTTTTTTAACCAGCCGCTGCCTCTGCAATTCCGTGGCCGATAAATCAATGGATTCGAAATCGACTTCGGCTTGAACGGTGTAGGGAGCAAGCTGCCCCGGGGTAAGATCGGTAAACACGCCGTCTTGTCCCATGTTCAGGATGACCAGGGTGGCAATCAGTGTAAATACATAACACAGGGCCAGTTTACTGCTCAGCCAGCTGTTTTTTTTCTGAGCCTGTTTGGTTTTCGCCTGCGTACGTTTATGACGTGACCGGGAAAGTTTTGGTTTATCATTCATAAAAAATCAGTTGCTTGGGTTAGCGGCAGGATGCCGCAAATTTCGGTACGCGCGAATTATGCGCTGTACCAAAGCATGACGTACCACATCATCTTCGGTTAAAGATACCAGGGCAATGCCCCGGGTACGTTCCAGGGCGATCATCGCCTCCCGGAGTCCGGAACCTTTGTTTCCGGGTAAATCAATTTGAGTGGGATCGCCATTCACGACACATTTGCTGTCATAGCCCACACGGGTAAGAAACATTAACATTTGTTCTTCGGTGGTGTTTTGCGCTTCATCCAGAAGAATAAAACTTTGGTTTAAGGTCCGCCCCCGCATGTAGGCAAGGGGAGCCACTTCAATCACGCCCCGTTCGATAAATTCGGTAACCGTGGTTGAATCCAGCATATCGTGGAGGGCATCATACAACGGGCGCAAATAGGGGAGGATTTTCTGTTGGAGATCTCCGGGAAGGAATCCTAAGGCCTCTCCCGCTTCTACGGCGGGGCGGGTGAGAATAATGCGATTCACTTCGCCTTTTAAAAGGGAACTTACCGCCATAGCCATTGCTAAATAGGTTTTGCCGGTACCTGCAGGCCCCAGTCCAAAGGTAATATCATGCTGTTGAATTTGGCGGAGATATTCAGCCTGGCCGAGGGTTTTCGGAAAAACCGGCCGTTTGCTGGCAACCACCGGGATTTTTAAATCCATCATCTGCCGCAATTCTTTCTCACGCCCTTCAAGAAAATGCCGCAACAAGTAGTAACGGGTGGGGCCACGAAGGTCGGCGCCTTCCGTACGCAGAAAACGTAATAATTCCACGAAACGCTCAACCCCGTTCAGGTTTTCGGGCTCCTCGGAAGAAAGCTTCACCCAGTTATCCCGTGCTGTACATTGAACCGAAAAGGCCTCTGAAATTTCAGTCAAAAGTCCGCTGCGCGGAGCCAAAACATTTTCGGCTTCGCCAGGACTGGTAAAATAGATCGTCTTTTCGGTCATAGGGTTAAGAGCATTTCGGCCCCGAATAAAGGATCGGGGCCGGATGTAAATAGAGTATACGTATAGTTATTAGAGTTATTTGTAGGTGAAATCCTCAAAATTGCAAGAAAAGACGGAAAGTGTCATGCAGAGGAAACCGAGGGATTTAACCCCATTTATTGGATGAATATCACATAAAAATGACCCCAACGAATTGAGGCCTTTTTATCGGTCTAATGGAAATGGAGCGTTTTATGCACGCCATCATGGCTGATCAGAATTTTCTGAAGGGCGCCTTTCCATTGAAGGAAGACTTAGGCCTTCAAAGATTTAAGCCTGAAGGAGGTGAAAATCACCGCAATTCCGAAAGCGATGGCCATAAATCCGGAGATACGAATGAACAAAGCGGCAGAGAGCAGGGGTCTTGATAAGAGGACAAATCCAAAGAGAATTGAAAAAGCGCCGGAAAGCATCATCCATCCTTCTCCCTGAATGGCTTTGCGGTCACGCACGGCCACATAGATTTCCAAAGCACCGGAAACGATCGAATGAAACGCGAGAATCAACACCAAGGTGACCACCACCAAAGCGCCAATGTAAAGCGGGTGAATAACAACAAAGATACCCACCAGCATGGTCAACAGAGCTCTGAGTAGCATCCACCCCCGTGATTCCATTTTTTGGGTCATCCATAAAACGAAAGCCACAATACTATCCGCCAGCAAGAAGATCCCCAGGATTTGACAGTAGACTGCCAAAGTCATGGCTGGGGCGGTAAGTGCATACCCACCGAGGATCAACAAAAAGATGCCACGCAGCAGCAGGACCCACCAATTTTTAGAAAGTTCTTTTACAAGTACAATAGGGATTTTGGGTACGGCTATGTTTTCAGATGTCATAATTCTTTTCTTTTGAGTGGGTTATAAGAATGCATATAGAGTCACAAATCTCCAGAAATACAATCTCTAAACCCCGGGAAAGGGAGAGCTGAAAAATAGTCTTGATACAATGACTTTAATAGGCAAATCACAAGCAGTTCTGTTAAACCCAAGTGAAAAATATGCCTAACTATTTAAACGCCTCCCTCCCGCCTGAAGAACGTGTCAAAGATCTGATTCCCCGAATGAATCGGGAAGAAAAGATCCTGCAACTGATGCAGTTAGGTGCCCATATTGACTTGGGGTTGGAAGAGGGACAACTTCCGGGATCCCTTTTACATTGTATGAATGAGGTGCTGGTCGGTTTAGATGAACAGAACAATCAAACCCGGCTGAAAATCCCTTTGCTCATCGGTGAAGACTGTATCCATGGTCATTCCTTTCATCCCGGTGCCACCATCTTCCCCACGCAGTTGGCTCTGGCCAATTCATGGGACAAAGAACTGCTGGAAGAAGTCGCACGGGTTACCGCAATTGAAGCATCCTGCACCGGAGTTCACTGGACTTTTTCACCTGTACTTTGTCTGACCCGCGATTTGCGTTGGGGCCGGGTAGGGGAAACCTTTGGGGAAGATCCCTATCTTATTGGCGAATTTGCCGCGGCCATGATCAAGGGATATCAAGGAGATGGCTTAAATGATCCGAACGGGATTCTGGCGACCGCAAAGCATTACGCCGGCTACTCCGAGACCCAGGGCGGACGCGATTCCTCCGAGGCGGATTTGTCTGTGCGGAAACTGAAGTCCTATTTCCTTCCTCCATTTAAGAAAGCCTGTGAGGCCGGTTGCATGGCTTACATGACAGGATATCAGTCCATTGAAGGCGTACCTTCCACAGCCAACCGCTGGTTGCTGCATGATGTGCTTAAAGAAGAGTGGGGCTTTGAAGGCATCCTGGTAACAGACTGGGACAACGTCGGCGCTTTGGTGAAAAGTCAGAAAATTTGTGCGGATTATGCCGAAGCCGCCACCTTGGCGATTCGTTCGGGAAATGACCTGATGATGGCAACCAAAGAATTCCTTCAGGGAACCTTGGATGCATTGGACCGGGGCATGTTGGAAGAAAGCGAGGTGGATGAAGTGCTCGCCCGAATTCTGTTGCTCAAGTTTAGAATGGGACTGTTTGAAAATCCCCGCCTGCCGGATTACACCCGGCAAAAAGAAGTGATTGCCTGCGAGGCGCATAAGCAGATTAACCTTAAAGCTTCCCGTGAATCGGTGGTCTTATTGCAGAACCCGAATGGGATACTGCCTCTCGATTCCGCATCGGTCAGAAAAATTGCGGTCGTAGGGCCCAATGCGGATGACGCCCTGCAACAGTTGGGAGATTGGTCCCTGGGCACATCCCAATATTCGGCGGACTACGGGCAACAGCCCCGGGAATGCACCCGCACCGTTTTGGATGGGATCCGGGCAGAATTTTCGGATCAGGAAATCCTGTTCGCGCAAGGCTGCGAGATTTCTGATTCTTCTGCCGAAGGCATTGCGGAAGCGGTAGCGGCCGCTCAACAAGCAGATGTCGTGGTGGCGGTGGTGGGAGATTCTCTTCCGTTTATCGGCGAACGTTGGAGTGTCGCGACGGTGGAAC
>CAKZLZ010000181.1 GCA_937127435.1 uncultured Verrucomicrobiota bacterium
AGGCGTCGATTCGGCGTTGCGGATTGCGTTGGGCCTGCTGGAATTGACTGATGGCCGCATCCAAATCCCCTTTGGCATAAAGCAATTCGCCGTAATCGAATTTGAAGCTCAAATCGTTGGGGTAGCGTTTGACTTTTGCCGCGGTGTCTTCGAGCTGGTAAGCCTGTTTTTCTTTCAGTTGGGCGGCGGCGCCCTCTTCGTCACCCTCGTCGGTGAGGATTTTGATATTGTAGTCATAAATCCGCAGGGTGGTATCGGTTATGGCCCGTTGAATCATGGGGTCGGCATGGTTGGCTTTGGCGTCCGCCCGTTCCAGTACATCCAGCGCCTCCTCAAATTGGCTGGCTTTCACCAAACTGTCAGCCAACGGACGGTACAAGTTGAGATTGTCCGGTTCCGCTTCCAGCCGTTGACGCTGTTTGTTGATCAGCTTTTCCATGTCATTGAGATTCTGTTGCGAACGGCCTTCCTGCTCAAGTTCGGAGGAGGCGTTTTCGTCTTTCAGCTTGCCACGGAAGTCCCCTTGTTTTTCCCATCCGCCTTTTTCCATGGAATCCATGGCTGAGGTGTCTTTGATCCATTTAATCACCTTTTGATCGCCGGGACGAAGTTCACCCAGGTTTTCGAAAACCCGCCGGGCTTCATGGGGTTGTTTCATATCCAAATAAACCATCCCCAGTTTTTCCAGAAGTTCTTCATTTTTCCGGTTGGCCTTTAAAACGGCTTCGAAAGTGATGGCGGCGGCGCTGGGGTGCCCTGCTGCTTTGGCGGCTTCAAGATACAAATCCAGAAATGCAGAATTCAGCGGATCAATTTTCATCAGCTCTTCCGCTTCCACCAAGGCCTTGGCCGGGTCCTTTTTCAGCGCGCCTTTGACGGCCATGGTTTTGCCCAGACCTTTGACGCTGGAAAAGGGATTGGCTTTCTTGCTTTTTAAGCCGTCTATTTGCACGGTCCGCAGTTCTTTACGCAAGTCGTCCAGCTCGGGTTCCATGGCCAAAATAGATAAAAATAATTCGACCGCATATTCCGGATTGTTTTTTCTCAGCGCTTCTTGTCCGCGTTGGTAGGTTTCTTTGATGCGGGCGGATGTCTGGGCAATGGTTTTGGGCATAGTCAATAATCTCCTAGTATTCTATACTCATAAGAGCGGTCGGGGCTCAGGTCAAGCATTGGACACAGCGGAGTGTGCTTTTTTCCTTGTAACCTGCCCGGGTTTGCGCAACATCCGCGCGATGCATTTTTCTCCCCGAATTTACTCCGCCGGCCTGATGATGGTTTTGGCTTTTTTCCTGATCGGATCCGGCCGGCCCCCGCATGGTACATCCACCGCTCCCACTGTGCATTTGCCAAAAACGGTGAGTGTTAAGGATTTCGCCCGAAAATATGGGTTCACTGACGTAAAGGTCAGCAAAGAGCAAGTTCATCTGAAAGGACGGGTGCATGAATTAATCTTTAGTAAACACAGTCGCCGGGCAGAGTTGAATGGTACGGTTGTGTGGTTGAATGATGCCATGGTGGTGGAGGAGCGACAGTGGGTTTTGTCCCAGACCGATGTGCAGCTGACATTAAAACCTTTGTTGGTCCCCGCAGAATTATTGAAAGGGTGCGGATATCAAGTTGTGGTGTTGGACGCCGGGCATGGCGGAGAAGATGGGGGGGCGGTTTCTCCCACCGGCCTGTTGGAAAAACAAGTGGTACTGGATATTACGAACCGGGTGCGTGCGCTTTTAATGGCGGAGGGATACAAGGTCTATGTCACCCGGCATAATGACCGCTTCCTTGAGCTGGCTGAACGTCCCCGACGGGCGGAAAAGTGGAATGCGGATGTTTTTGTAAGCATTCATGCGAACTCCGGCGGCGCCAGCGCTGTGGGCACCGAAACCTTTGCACTTTCACTTCCCGGTTATCCGTCTACCAATCAATCAGCCGGAAGTGCGGTTCCCAAGGATTCCAATCCCGGGAATTTGTTTAATCAGGCCAATGTAAGTTTGGCTTATGCCATCCATCACGCCTTGGTACATCAGAACCAATTAACAGACCGCGGATTGCGCCGGGCCCGTTTTGCGGTGCTGAAAAATGCACCCTGTCCGGCAGCGTTGGTGGAGGTTGGATTTTTGTCCCATGCCCAAGAAGGGGCTAAACTGGCAAAGGCCGAAACTCGGGCTGCACTTTCCCTGTCGATTGCCACTGGCATCGACAACTACTTGCGAACCGTGAAAAAAGCGGTTATAAGTGCGGATATAGCGGAGTAAATTTATGAAAATCAAAGCGAAAATTGTAGGCGCCGGCGGATACGGCGGTGTCGGCCTCATGGAAATTCTCTCCCGGCATCCGGAAGTGGAGATCGGCTGTTTGGTGGCCAAGGATGATGTCAACAAGCCGGTCACAGATGTATATCCGCACCTGCATGGATTTATAGACATGCCGATCCTGCCTGCCGATGCGCCTGAAGCGCAGGAAGACTTTGATGTGGTGTTCTTCTCTACTCCCGACAAGGTCGGGATGCAACTGGCGGCCGCGGAGCGGGCCAAGGGGGCGAAGGTGATTGATTTCAGCGGGGATTTTCGTTTTCGGGATTTGCCTGAATATGAAGAATATGCCCGGAGAATCTCTCTCGATCCGACACATGCCGCCCCCGAGCTGTTGCCGGAATCTGTATATGGATTGCCTGAATTGGGTTTGGACAAGGTGCAAGGCGCAAATATCGTAGGGAATCCCGGATGTTTCGCGGTGAGTGTTCTTTTAGGGTTTGCACCCGCACTCCAGGCAGGTCTGGTGGATCCTCTGCATCTGATTGCCGATTGTAAAACCGGCGTTTCCGGTGCAGGCAAGAAACCCAATCCGCTGTTTCATTTCCCTGCCCGGCACGATCACATGAATGCCTACCGGCTGACCGGACATCAGCACGTTTGTGAAGTGGAGCAAAACCTCGGAAAATTGGGGGGAAAGCCCGCAATGCTGACGTTTACCGCTCAAGTTGTTCCCACCACCCGGGGCATTTTATCCACTTTGTATGGGCGGCTTGAAGAAGGGGTTGATATGGACCGTGTACTGAAAGTATATCGTGATTTCTATGCCGATTCCGTATTTGTGAAGGTTTTTGACCGTTCTGCAGCCACCGGGCTGGGCACCGCACATGTGCGGGGAAGCAACCAGAGTTTTCTGATTGTGGATGCGGATGAGCGAACCGGGACCCTGCGGGTAGTGAGTCACATTGACAATCTGATGAAAGGGCAGGCCGGCTCCGCCGTGCAGAACATGAATCTGATGTTTGGCTTCCAGGAAAACCTCGGTCTGGATCAGCCGGGAGCCTATCCCTGATCTAGAAAAGAACAGATTAAGTTTCGATGGGATTTCGTGTGAAATGTCACGCTCTTATCGCTGTAGACAGGGGAAGGATTGGCCATTATCGGCCGTCTGACACGCGCTCAGGTTTCCTCAGCAGGATCCAACCCACACTTGCCATGCGGAATTTTCGATTGAAAATTCCCGCCCTTCAATTTGTTGGCAAAAAGTCCACATAAATAAATCACCGGTAACGGCTACGCTTTTACAGCTACAATAAAGTATTATCATGTGATTAGTGATACAATAACGTAGTTTAAGATAGTTAGGGTGGATTGGCTGGGGATAAGTATATCGGTGCTAACAATAATGTAATATTTATACGGGCTGGATGAAAACCCTTTTAAACCGACATGTTTTGTCGGATATATCTGGGGTTTTGCGGGGTCAGATCTTAAATAAATAGGTTTTGGGTCATGGGAATGTTTTCTGTTGGGGCAAGGTTGGCATGGCTGTTGCTAAGGGAGAAATGTGACGAAAATTCACATCTTCGGTATTCGTACCGTTGCTGAAACCTAAACCAACAAGAGAAACATATCTATGAAACGTAAACGTAAAACAACTTTGCTGGCGGCTGCGGCCATGAGTCTTTTAGGACTTACCGCCTCCGCCCAAGAAACTGTAAAAATCGGTATCCTCCATTCATTAAGTGGCACCATGGCCATTTCTGAAACCTCACTCCGCGATGTGGTATTGATGGCGGTTGAAGAATTGAACGCTGAAGGAGGCGTGCTGGGCAAACAAATCGAACCGGTGGTGGTGGATCCTGCGTCCAACTGGCCATTGTTTGCTGAAAAAGCTAAAGAGCTGATCACCAAAGATGAAGTGGCGGTAACGTTCGGTTGCTGGACTTCGGTAAGCCGTAAATCCGCCCTGCCGGTATTTGAAGAGTACAATGCGCTCTTGTTCTACCCCGTGCAATACGAAGGTGAAGAGCAATCCCTGAACGTTTTCTATACCGGAGCTTCTCCCAATCAACAGTTGGTACCGGCCGCCGAGTACATGATCGATGAGTTGGAAATGAAAAAATTCTACCTGCTGGGTACGGATTATGTTTTCCCGCGGACTGCCAATAAAGTGCTGAAAGCTTACTTGTTATCTGTGGGCGTTCCTGAAGAGAACATCATGGAAGAGTACACCCCTTTCCATCACCAGGATTACCAAAGTATTGTTGGTAAAATCAAAACCTTCGCGGCCGGTGGCGATGCCTGTGTATTGTCTACCATCAATGGTGACAGTAACGTGCCTTTCTACAAAGAATTCGCCAACCAGGGTCTGACGTCGGAAGACTGCCCGATTGTGGCCTTCTCCGTTTCGGAAGATGAGTTGCGTGCCATGGAAGTTCCTCCTCTGGTTGGTCACTTGGCCGCTTGGAATTATTTCCAATCCAAACGCAGTCCGGAAAATATTGCTTTCGTTAAAGCCTTTAAAGCCTACTGCGAAGCCAACAACCTTCCCGGTGGTAAAGACCGCGTAACCTGTGATCCGATTGAAGCCGCATATTTCGGCGTGAAAGTTTGGGCCGCGGCTGCAGAAGAAGCTGGCAGCTTTGATGTGGATAAGGTTCGTGATGCGATCTACGGAATGGAATTTGATGCTCCCGGTGGCAAAAAGAAAATGCACCCGACCAATCAGCACACCTACAAACCGGTCTACATCGGTGAGATTATGCGTGACGGTCAGTTCAAAATCATTTCCGAATCCGACGGACTGGTTGAACCCGACTCCTACTCTGCGCTGTTGCACACAGACGGAAACTTCCCGGCTCCGACTGGAGGACCGAAAAAGTAATTTAAACCTGAGAACGAATTCCTTTCTCTCTAGGTCCGGGCTCTGGAATCAGGTGGAGCCCGGGCCACCTCCCACCCAAAACATATAAGTTTATGTATTTTCGAACACTCATGCTTAGCTTCATTTTGTGCTTGTGCCTACGGGCAACGGCGGATGATGCGGCAATTCAAACCCATATCCAGACGTTGGCGAGCCGGAAGTCCAGTGAACGTGCGGTAGCGTTGGACGCATTGGTTGCCACGGGCGATGCCCGGATGGTTCCCTTCTTTGATGCCTACCGAATCGGCAGTATTTACCTTCGTGAGGGAGTGCCCTTTATCGGGGGGGATGTGATTACCGACAACAATTTAGATCAGTTCGTTTCTTTGACCAGTGTGTTGACGGGGGAAACGCTTTTGGATGAGAACGGGGAACCGGAACTGATTCCGCTGCTTGAATTGGAAAACCTTTCTCCGAACCGTAAAGAACGTATCAAAGTCCGTTCGGTCAGTATGCTGCTCAATCTTTCATCTCCGGATAAAGATACCCGGCTCAAAGCCGCCAAGCAGGCGGGAGTGTCTCCTTTACAGACTGATGCTATTCCGTTTTTAACCGGACTTGCAGAAAATGATCCTTCGCGGAAAATCCGCCATACGGCTGCGGAAAGTATGGCGCTCATCGAATTTGGTACCAGCGACGATGTTGATGTTCGCATGGATGCCATTCGGAGCTTGGGTGAATTAAACAGTCTCCGCGCTTTGGCCCTGGTGGAGAATCTGTTGGAAAAAGATGAGACGTTGACGCCGAAACAGACGGCCATTGTGACGGCTGCCCGCAAAAATATTATAACGCACCAGCAGAAGGTGAAGTTCTTTGACAATTTCAAATTCGGACTTTCCACCGGTTCCATCTATATTCTGATGGCCCTGGGCCTGGCCATCATTTACGGTTTGATGGGGGTGATCAACATGGCCCACGGGGAAATGATGATGATCGGGGCTTATACCACTTTTGTCCTACAGAAAGTCTTTGGCCACGGCCCCGAATCTCCTCAGAATCATTTTTTCCTGGTGGCATTACCGGCTTCATTCCTGGTGGCGGCCTTGGTGGGGTGGGTGATTGAACGATTGGTGGTCCGTAAATTATATCATCGGCCTTTCGAATCCCTGCTCGCGACGGTGGGCGTCAGTTTTATTTTAATTCAGGTCGTACGACTCATTTTTGGAGACAACCAGTCCAGCAACAGTCCGACCTGGCTGGTGGGTGGTTTTGAAGTTGCGAACGATATGACGCTTTCGTTTAACCGGGTGTTTATTTTCTTCCTGACCATGGCCGCAGTAGCGGGAGTGATGGTCCTGATGCGATACACCACCTTCGGGTTGAAAGTACGGGCCACCATGCAGCATCGTGAGATGGCCGCTTCGGTAGGTATTCACACCCGCCGCATGTACAGCATGACTTTTATGTTGGGATCCGGTTTGGCCGGTTTGGCAGGATGTGCATTAACCACCGTGAGTGGGATCACCCCCGATATGGGACAGAATTATATTGTGGATTCTTTCCTGATTGTGGTGATCGGCGGGGTGGGGGAACTCATCGGCGTGGTGTGCAGCGGATTGGGTATGGGCATTATCCTGCAGTCACTGGAAAACAGTTTCTTCAGTCCGGTTTGGGCTAAAATTATAATTTTGACCATGGTGGTTGCCTTCATTCAGTTCCGGCCTGCCGGGCTCTTTCCTCCAAAAGGGAGGTTGGCCGATGTCTGAGTTTAATAAAGTTTCTTTACAGCGCGCCAAACGTCATTTGCTGATTATGGCGGTGCTGGGATTGGGGATCGTTCCTCTCATGTATTTCACCGGGTTGATGCCCATTGAAACCGTGAATATGTTGGGTCGTTATCTTTGTTTTGCCATTGTGGCGGTCGGTCTCGATTTGATTTGGGGCTACACCGGGATTCTGAGTATGTGTCAGGCCTTGTTTTTCACGGTGGGTGCGTACGGGATGGGAATGTATATGGCCCATCAGTATCCGAGTGCGGACAATCCGTTGATTCCCCAGTCCTTGTATGTGGTGTACCCCTATGATATCGGTCAGGGCAAAGGGGAAGAAATTCTGCCATGGTTCTGGTGGCCCTTTAAGTACTTTCCACTGGCGGTGATCTTATCGATCCTGGTGCCCTGTCTCATGGCCGCCTTGGTGGGCCTGGGTGGTTTTTTCAGCCGGGTGCGCGGTGTGTATTTCGCGATTCTCACCCAGGCGATCACGGTAGCGGCCTTTTTATTCTTCAGTAATAATGACATGTTTCTGTGTGGAACCAACGGGCTTTCCCAGTTCCGGACTTTCCTCGGTTTTGACCTCGGGGATGACAAGTTAAAACTGATCATGTATATGATGACCGCGCTTTCACTGCTCGGGGTTGTGGGCTTGTGTCAGTATGTGGTGCATTCCCGCTTCGGCCGGATTTTGGTTGCGGTACGTGATGCGGAACCCGCTCTACGTTTTCAGGGCTACAAACCCCATCATTTCAAAATGATCGCGTTTGCGTTTGCCGGTGCGATCGCCGGTTTGGGCGGCATGCTTTATACCCCGCAAATGCAGATTATTACACCGTCGAATATGGCCCCGATTGAATCCATTTTGATTGTGGTATGGGTCGCAGTTGGAGGAAGGGGTACCTTGACCGGTGCAGTGATTGGCGCCTTGTTCGTAAATCTGATTTACAGTTGGCTAACCTCCCCGATCAGCATCGGCTCCGTGCAGGTGTGGAGTCCGGATTTCTGGCCGATCCTGCTCGGGTTGCTCTTTATTGCGGTCGTGTTGGTAATCCCCACCGGCGTGGTAAATATTAAGCTTCCCTCGTTCGGACGCAAAAAGGAGGTGAAAGCATGAGTGTCACAGCTCCCGCATTTGATGCGATCAATTATCCAATGGAATGTCCGGATGTGAACAGTCTGTGGGCCAAAAAATATATTTTGGCACTGCAGAATATTACCGCGGTTTTTGACGGATTCAAAGCCTTGGACTTACATGCGTTTGCTATTGAGCATAATGAACTTCGGGTGATCATCGGTCCCAATGGTGCCGGCAAAACCACCTTCTGTGATATTGTAAGCGGCAAAACGCGTCCTACCACCGGACAGGTTTATTTTGACGGGCAGGACATCACTTCGCTCAGTGAAATGGCCATTGCCCTTAAAGGGGTGGGGCGCAAATTTCAGACGCCCACAGTTTATGACAGTTTAACCACTTTCGAAAATATGGAGCTTGCTTTGCCGGGGAATCAGAATCCCTGGAGAAACCTGATTCATAAACACTCTGCCGATGATCGCGAAAAAATATTCCATCAGTTGGAGCGTGTCCGTTTGGCGGATGATGCACATACCCCCGCAAAATATCTGAGTCACGGTCAGCGTCAGTGGTTGGCGATTAGCAGCCTTATCCTGTCGGGACCCAAATTATTGTTGGTGGATGAACCGGCGGCGGGATTAACCGATGCCGAAACAGTGTTGACTGCGGAATTACTTTTGGAGTTGCGCGGGGATCACACCGTGGTGGTTATCGAGCACGATATGGATTTTGTCCGTCAGCTCGAAGCACGGGTGACGGTGTTCAATGAAGGACAAATATTGGCTGAAGGCAGTTTGGATACCGTCCGCGAAAATGAGGAAGTAAAGGAGGCCTATCTTGGACGCTGAAAATTTAATTGAAGTAGAAGGTTTAACTTTTGCCTATGGTGAAGTCGCCACTTTACGGGGGGTCGATTTCACGGTGCCAAAAGGAAAAGTTGTAAGCCTCATGGGCAGGAACGGGGTGGGGAAAACCACCTTGCTGAAAACCTTGATGGGTTTAAATCAGTCGAATGGCGGCACGATAACTTTTGACGGCAAAGACATGACGAAGATGCCGACCCATGACCGGGTGAAAGGTGGACTGGGTTATGTGCCTCAGGGACGTCAAATTTTTCCGCGGCTGACCGTCGAGGATAATCTGAAAATCGGCTTGGGTGCCCGGTCGGCCACCCTGCGGAAAGTGCCCCAGGACATTTATGAATTCTTTCCCGTACTTTACGATATGCGGGCCCGTGCGGGGGGCAATCTTTCCGGAGGACAGCAGCAGCAGTTGGCCATCGGACGTGCACTGGCAACCGACCCCCAATTATTGTTGTTGGACGAACCCACAGAAGGAATTCAGCCCAACATCATTCAGCTCATTGGCGATATCCTGCAGCAGCTCGCGAAAGAAAAAGGAATGACCATTCTTATCGTAGAGCAGTATCTCGATTTCGTCAGGGAGATATCCTCCAGCTTTTACATTATGAACCGCGGGGCAATTTCCGCCGGCGGATCTATTAACGAACTTACACAGGATCTGGTCCACCAGTATCTGAGTGTTTAGAAAAGAAACCAAACAACAACGAACACCTAATAAAGAGAAAAATTATGAACATGAAAAAAGTTATGACTCCTGTACTTACCGCTGCCAGCTTGCTGGTCGCTGTAAATGCATCTGCAGATATTGAGCTGACCGAAGGCCTTACCGCCACCGGTTTTATTGACATGTCGATCTATGCGGTCGAAAATGACACCAATCCGGATACCGCGATGGGACTGGATCAGTGGGAAATTGATTTGATGTATGATTTCGGAAACGGAACGACAGCCCGCGTTGACCTGAATGATCTGGGTGACGGCATGGTGGTTGAACAGGCCTATGTGGAAGTGGATCTTGGAAGCGGATTCGCAACCAAAGCCGGTTTGTTCCTCTCCGCACTCGGATATGAAGGTCCGGAACCTGTTGATCTGTGGCAGTACTCTTACTCCGCAACCATCATCGGCTATCCCGGATATTCCAACGGGGTTGCATTGATGTACGGCACTGATGCATTCAGTATGTACGTGAGTGTCCTCGACGGATCTTACGATGCGGACGAAGACGCTGAAAGCTTGAGTGTTGAAGCGCAGCTTAAACTGTTTCCTGTGGAAGGACTGACCTTTCAGGCCGGTTATGCCAGTCAGGATTTTGACGCGGTTGAAGCGCTGGAAGATGTTCCGGCGGCCGAAGCCTACGACCAGGGAATCATTAACTTCTGGATCGAGTATACGACTGGTGCATTGACGGTTGCGGCTGAATACAATGTACTCATGGAAATTGGCGGAGTGGATGGTGACGGAGACGGATACCTGGTGATGGCAAATTATGCTTTCACGGATAAATTCGGCCTGACCCTGCGTACTTCCGGTGTTTCATTGGACAGCGGATACGAAGATACTGCATTTACCATCAGTCCCAGCTATGCAATTAACGACAACCTGTTTGTATTGCTTGAAGCACGTACAGATGACTATAACGAAGATACTCTCGACGGCGAAAGCTACGCGGCTGAGATGATCTTTTCTTTCTAAGTTGCAGAAAACTTAAAATGAAATTACAGGGATCACGCTTCGGGCTTGTCAGTCCGGGCGTGATCCTTATGTTGTAAATTTCTAAACTTATTAACCGGAGCGAATATGCGGCTGTCCCCAAGAGATATTGATAAACTGATGTTACATCAGGCCGGTACCCTGGCCCAGAAACGGTATGCCCGCGGGGTGCGCTTGAATCATCCGGAATCCGTGGCTTTGATTGCCACCCAACTTTTAGAATTTATACGTGATGGTGAATCGGTTTCATCTTTGATGAACAAAGGAAAGCAGCTTCTCGGCTTCAACGATGTGATGCCCGGGGTGGCGGAAACCGTGCATGAAGTTCAGGTGGAAGGGACTTTCCCCGACGGCACCAAGCTGGTTACGGTTCACGATCCGGTTTGCCGGGAGCAGGGAGACCCGGCTTTGGTTCTGTATGGCTCCGGTCTCACCCGGAGCGGTGAACCCGGCCCCGCAAAGGACTGCTGTTTACCCGGCGAAAGAACCTTTGCCCAAGATAAGATTGAGCTCAATGCCGGACGGGAAACGGTGCAAATTGAAGTCACCAATCATGGAGATCGACCGGTACAGGTCGGATCTCATTATCCCTTTTTTGAAACCAATGCCGGTCTGGTTTTTGACCGGAAGAAAGCATTCGGTATGCGTTTGGATATTGCGGCGGGAACCGCGGTGCGCTTTGAACCCGGCGAAAGTAAAAAAGTACAACTGGTACGCATCGCAGGGGAAGAAATTATTTACGGCGGGAATGCGATCACTTCCGGGTCCGCAAAACCCGATGCGGCCGATGCGGCTTTGGCCCGCGCGATTGAACGGAATTTTAGTCATCAGGAGGATCTGTCATGAGTCAGCACATTACCAGAAGAGGCTATGCGGATATGTATGGCATCACCGTGGGGGATGCCCTGCGCTTGGGGGACACCAACCTTTGGATCTCACCGGAAAAAGATTACACCGTGTTTGGCGAAGAATGTAAATTCGGCGGCGGAAAAGTTTTACGTGATGGTATGGGACAGGCCACGGGCATCCCGGCGGATGAGGTTTTGGATTTGGTGATTACCAATGCACTGATTCTGGATTATACCGGAGTTATTAAAGCGGATATTGGCATTAAAGGCGGACGCATTGTCGGAATCGGAAAAGCCGGCAATCCGCATATCATGCCGGAGGTCGATGCCAATATGATTGTGGGGGTCGGGACCGAAGTGATTGCCGGCGAAAAGATGGTACTTACAGCCGGAGCGATTGATTGTCATATTCACTTTATCTGTCCGCAACAAATTGATGAAGCTCTGGCTTCCGGAATCACCACCATGCTGGGAGGTGGCACCGGACCGAGTACGGGTACCAATGCGACCACCTGTACGCCGGGCGCGTTTCATGTGGAAATGATGTTGCGGGCCACCGACGGGTATCCGATGAATTTCGGATTTCTGGGCAAGGGTAATGCCTCCCGGCCGGAAGGGGTGAAGGAGCAGATTGATGCCGGCGCTTGCGGACTGAAGCTGCACGAAGACTGGGGGACCACTCCCGCTAGTATCGATCAATGTTTGGACATTGCAGAACAGGAGGATATTCAGGTTTGCATTCATACCGACACTTTAAACGAATCCGGATTTGTTGAAGCCAGTCGGGATGCATTTAAAGGACGCACTATTCATACCTACCATACCGAAGGAGCGGGAGGCGGACATGCGCCGGACATTTTGAGTCTTTGCGGTGAAGAAAATGTGCTGCCTTCCTCTACCAATCCGACCCGGCCGTATACCATCAATACGCTGGACGAACATCTGGATATGTTAATGGTCTGCCATCACTTGGATCGAAGTATTCCCGAGGACGTATCCTTTGCGGAAAGCCGGATTCGCGGTGAGACCATTGCGGCCGAAGATATTCTGCACGACATGGGTGCCTTGTCGATTATGGCTTCGGATTCGCAGGCCATGGGCCGCATTGGAGAAGTGGTTTGCCGCACCTGGCAGACCGCCCATAAAATGAAAGATCAGCGGGGGGACCTTCCCGAAGATGCCGGCAAAGGGCATGATAATTTCCGGGCCCGCCGCTACGTGGCCAAGTACACCATCAACCCGGCGATCGCCCATGGCTTCTCCCACGAAATTGGATCCGTGGAAGTGGGCAAGTTGGCGGATTTGACTTTATGGAAACCCGAGTTTTTCGGAATTCGTCCGGAGTTGGTGATTAAAGGCGGGGTGATTGCCCAGGCGCAAATGGGAGATGCCAATGCATCCATTCCCACTCCCCAGCCTTATATTTCCCGCCCCATGTTCGGGGCCAGTGGCTCTTCGGCCGCGATGCATTCCAAAGTATTTGTTTCCGAAGCTTCGCTGGAAAATGTGGCCGGTTACGGACTGAACAAAAACGCAGTGGCGGTAAAAAAATGCCGGGGGCTGAAAAAGAGCGATTTGAAATTAAATAATCTGTTGCCCAATATTGAAATTGATCCCGAAACCTATCGGGTGACCGTGGATGGGGAGCACCTCACCTGTGAACCGGCAGGTGTATTGCCACTCGCACAACTGTATCATCTCTTTTGATGAGCACGGGACTTCTCAACTGGTATCATTTGGCGGACTCTGCGTTTCCGACCGGGGGCTTTGCATTTTCTTCGGGGATTGAGGCTTCGGCAAAATTTGGGTTGTTCACCAGCCGCCGGCAGTTTGTGGAGACCTTGCGCTCTGCGATGGAGCAGTGGATTTCCTATGAGATTCCGTTTTTGAAAAGCTGTTTTAATGAAGAGGAAGATCCGGTTACATTGCGGGATATGTATCATGCGGGCATGACTTCTCCGCCAATGTTGCGCGGAAGTTTGGTGCAGGGCCGCAGCATGTTGCGCTCGCTTGAACATTTGGTGGGAGCTGATGCATTGGCCCGAACCCGCGAACGGGTACCCCGCAACCCCGAGCGCCGGCATTTTCTCTTGGTTTACGGCTGGGGGTTGGCGGAGCTGG
This sequence comes from uncultured Verrucomicrobiota bacterium, assembly GCA_937127435.1. GTDB lineage: Bacteria > Verrucomicrobiota > Kiritimatiellia > SS1-B-03-39 > UBA6053 > UBA6053. Next base: position 13,508 of record CAKZLZ010000181.1, read on the forward strand.
GGATGCCCTTGGCGGAAGCTCAAAATTGTTTTATGTATATTAATGTGCGGGATGCGATTTCGTCGGCCATTCGACTGGGCTGTATTGGCCCGATGGAAGGACATCAGATTCAACATCAATTGTTGCAGGAGGGGGAACGGCTCCTCTCAACTTCCCCGGAACTTGACTACCGGGCTGCCCGCAGAAATGCTCCCGCGCTTGAAATTGCCCAGGCCGGACATGACCGTATTTATTCTAAACTCTTTCAAAGTTAACCCACCTACCGAGAACCTTTATGTGTAACCCTCATTCCCATTCCCATTCACACGATCACGGACCGCACGGTCACACCCATGAACATTTGGATCATCCCGGTCACTACGGGGACCGCGATGCCCCTCATCAACGCGATTACAGTAAACGCGCATTTACGGTAGGTATCGGCGGACCCGTGGGAACCGGTAAAACCGCACTGTTGCGTTTGCTCTGCCAGAAATTGAAAGACCGCTATCAGTTGGGCGTTGTCACCAACGATATTTTCACACGCGAAGACGCGGAATTTTTGGTGCGCAATGAAGCGTTGGATGCGGACCGGATTATCGGGGTGGAAACCGGTGGCTGTCCCCATGCCGCGATTCGTGAAGATGTTTCGTTGAATCTCGATGCGCTCGAAACTCTGATGGAGCGCTTTGATGGAAAACTTGATTTGTTGCTGATCGAATCAGGGGGAGACAATCTGGCCGCTCATTACAGTCGTGAACTCGCCGACTTCACCATTTACGTGATCGATGTTTCCGGTGGAGATAAAATTCCGCGAAAGGGCGGACCCGGAATCACTCAAGCCGACTTGTTGGTGATCAATAAAACCGATTTGGCCGAATTGGTGGGTGCAGATTTGAGCGTGATGGATCGGGATTCCAAAAAGATGCGGAACGACGGTCCGTTCCTGTTCAGTAACTGCAAAAAAGAAGAAGGCTTGCAGGAAATCATTGCCCATATCGACCACGCTTTGGCGCACGCGACGGGGACTGAACATTCTCATTCGTAATCAACCCGGCATCAGTTGAACCCGCAAACCCTTCGCATTTCGTCAATGAGGGATTGTGCTTCACTGGCGGGGCGTCCGTCTTCGGTGGGTTCGTGTTTTCCGGTGATGCCATCGATACCGCCATGGCTGTTTAAATAGGCAAGGGTTTCGACGGGGTGGATGTCCTTTAAAAAGTCTTGGGAATGAAGCAGGGAGAGCATGGCGATGATCCCGTAGGCTCCCCAGTTGGAGACGTCGGCAAGCAGTAAGGCGTCACAGGGGGTTACGCTGGGGATGATATTCAGTTTACTGAATTCCGGCTGGAGATTCCCCATACCGATTTCATTCCCGCCGTCTCCAATGCATACGGTAGGACAATCGGCGTTGCGTATCAAACTGTCAAAATCGGATGTCTCCCGGCTAATGTTGGTTCCCCGCATATTGTAAAAATTTCCGTCTGCGGATTTACCCGGACATTCAATGGAGACGAGGCATAGGGGATGCAGTCTGTTTAGGTGATTCAGATTGAGTTTTTCTGTAGAGGGGGAGAGACCTTGTGATAGCTCCAGGCAGTTAAACATATTTTTCAAAATTTTGTAGAGGGGACCTCCACAGGCGATGAATGGATGACTTCCCATTTGCGTGAGGGATCGATACAATGCGATGGCACCCGCGGGACCATCCGTCTCAAAAGTGCCGCAGACAGGAAATCCGGTACCGATGATCACGGTGCCTTTGGGTATACTCAGCAATTCTGCCGCCCGAAGGTAACTTCCGGGGGGCTGTACTGCTGCCAGTTCTTTCATCCCGCGAAAGTTTTGTTTTACCATAAGGCTTTCGATGGCGGTACTGTGATCGAGTAACGAAGGGGTGGTCATGTTAAGGAAGCAATGGGGGGGTGAAGGATTCTTGTTCTGTATTTCGAAGATCTGTGATCAGCATATGCCCGGGACTGTGGGTGATGCAAATTTCCGGTGCGGCCTGCATGATTGCCAATTGGGGGGTGACCCCACAGGCCCAAAAGACCGGAACTTCTCCGGGTGCGATGGTGACCGCTTCGCCAAAATCCGGCGCATGAATATCCTGAATGCCTAATGTGGAAGGGTCTCCGATATGAATGGGCTCCCCGTGCACGTGCGGATACCGTTTGCAAATTTGTGAGGCTTTTTCCGCATCTTCAGGCCGCATGGGACGCATGCTGACAACCAGGGGCGAAGAAAAAATTCCGGCGGAAACGCAAGTCTGCCGGGTGATGTACATGGGCACATTTTTATGTTCACTGAGATTCCGGATTTCCAGGCCGGCGGCTAACAGCGCTTCTTCAAATGAAAAAGAACAGCCAATGAGAAAGGTTCGAAAATCGTTCCGCCAAAAATCACGGACGTCGGTGTGCTCTGAAAGAAATTTCCCTGCTTTGAATACCCGGTATTTAGGCAGGTCTCTGCGAATATCGAGGTCGCGGGCAACGGATTCCCCGTCAATTTTCCCGGGGTTGTCGCTGATAGAAATCAGCGGGCAGGGACGGGGGTTCGCTTTGCAGAATGCGGTGAAATCTTCGGTGTAGCGTTCGGGGAGAATCACCAAATTTGCCTGCACGAAACCCGCTGCCAGCCCGGAGGTGTGGCCGGTGTATTCCCCGTTTCGGATACGCATCCGGAGATCGTATGGGCTAGCCGTTTTGAGGTTGGGGGAGATGACGTGGTCCATTTCGGTTTACCGTGATTATTGTACGGCCACTCCTAAAGGGTGTACGTACAAATATGTAAACCCACTGTTTCTGAATATCCGTAAAGTTCAAGTTCTTAATGATACCTCGAAAAGGGCTCGTCTCATCCACAAGCGCAGTAAACGGCTAAGCCTGTTGTAGTTCTTCTTTCGGATGGGAGGAGGTATAGGCTTCAGCTCCAATCAGGGTGTTTTCGGCTTCGTCACCTTCATGGTAATCGCCTTGTTTTCCGTAGAGGTAAGAGATGACCTGATTTCGCAGAGTATAAAATGCGGGATCTTCCAGGAGGGATTCACGGTCACGCGGACGCTGCAGGGGCACATCGAAAATATCCCCTATACCGGCTGCGGGTCCGTTGGTCATGAGCACGATACGGTCAGAGAGCACAATGGCTTCGTCTACATCATGGGTAATCATCAATACGGTTGCGCGGTTCTCTTCCCAGATTTCCAGCAATTCATCCTGAAGTTCTTCCCGGGTCAGAGCATCCAATGCGCCGAAGGGTTCGTCTAAGAGGAGAACTTTGGGTTGTACTGCGAGGGCACGGGCAATGGATGCGCGTTGCTTCATGCCGCCGGAAATTTCTTTGGGCATGCGGTGGGCGGCATGACTGAGTCCCACCATTTCGATGTAGCGCATGGTTTCTTCCTTTTGCTCCTTTCGATTCAAATCTTTGCGGCAGGTCTTGATGGCCAAGTGAATATTCTGTTGAACATTCATCCAGGGCAACAAAGAATAATTTTGGAACACCACCATGCGTTCAGGACCCGGTTCCGTAATTTCCCGTCCCCGTAAAGATACCCCGCCGCGGCTACAGGTACTGAGGCCTGCGACCATATTCAGCAAAGTGGATTTTCCGCATCCGGAGTGGCCCATCACTGAAACAAATTCACCTTCCTCAATGCGAAGGTTTACACCTTCCACCGCGACAAAAGGGCCGTTTTTGGTTTCGAATATTTTGGTGGCATCTGAAAATTCTAGCATGGACTGTTTCATGCGGGGACTCCTTCAGCCAGGCGGCCGATTCGGGTGTTGCTAAAGTGTGGGGTGGAGAGCGCGGGTCCTTCTGCAGGTGAATATCCTGAAAGTGCACAGCCTTCCCGGTATGTCGTTTCATCAAAGATTAAACTGAAGTTTTCGTGCACCGGCGTGACCCCGGCCTGCCGCAGTTTTTCGGAGATCCAGCGCTGCTCGTCTTCATGGAAATAGGTGGATGAAGCCTCAAAGAACTGATGAAATCCGGGAAGGTCTTTGACGTGTCCATCTCCGTTGTCGAATTGATCCCGCATCGAAAATGCAAAAGTTTCTTCCGGCAGATGTACGGCATTTTTTTGAGCCAGTGTTTGAATGATATGATCCCGGTTTTCCAAGTTTGCACAATAGGCACAGGCCTGCATCAAAGCGGCCGTCAATTTGGAAGCTTTGTCCGGGTTCGACTTCTGCCACTCGCGGGTGAAGGTAAGAATTTTTTCCGGGTGGGAGGGCCAAAGGGCATCGTCCGCCTCCGGCACAAAGCCCACGCCTTTTTGAATCGCCAGGCTGTTCCAGGGTTCTCCGACGCAACAGCCGACCAGGTTGTTCAGTTCCAAATTCGCGACCATTTGCGGGGGAGGGATCACAATGATTTCGACATCATGATCCGGGTCGATACCGCCCGCCCGTAACCAATCCTGTAAAATCAAGTTGTGCATGGAGCTTGGGAAAACCATGCCGAAGACAGGTTTTTTATTGGGGGGCTGCTGTTTGATCCAGGTGGCCAAAGTATCCCGGTCGTGGATGCCGAGTTCCTGCAGATTTTTGCGTAGCGTAATGGCATTCCCGTTTCGACTCAGCACCATACTGCTTTGAATGGGCTTCCCGGGATTTTCCAAATTGTGCAGGAAGGGGGTGGGTGCCAGCATCATGGAGGCATGATTGCGTCCTTCCATCAAACCTTTACTTGCCGCCCGCCAGGTCGGCTCACGGGAAAGGGTCACTTTCAGTCCCATCTTTTCGAACAGACCCAATTCGCGGGCCATGATGATGGGGGCACAGTCGGAAAGCGGAATGAAACCGAGAGATATTTCTTCGGGATCCCTTTCTACTTTGGGACCGTGATGATGTTTGTTGTCATGGAGGAAACGGGTCAGGCTGTTTCGGTATTGATAATACAGGGGATGATTAACGGCCTCCATGCGGCTGCGTGGACGGGGAAGTCCCACATCCAAAATTTTGGCCACATTTGCCTTCGGTCCATTGCTCATCATCACCACCCGGTCGGAAAGCAGAATGGCTTCATCCACATCGTGGGTGACCATCATTACCGTGATCCGGTTCCGCTCCCAAATTTCCAAAAGGCTTTCCTGCAGTTTTCCCCGGGTGAGCGCATCCAATGCACCGAAGGGTTCATCCATGAGCAGCACTTTCGGTTTGGTGATAAGGGCCCGGGCGATGCCCGCCCGTTGTTTCATACCCCCGGAAACTTCCGAAGGGCGTTTGTCCATGGCATGGGAAAGTCCTACCATTTCGAGGGTGGCTTCGACCTCTTCCGCTTTCTCGGCTTTGTTCAATTCGGGGCGTGCGCAGTCGGCTGCCAAAGCCACATTCTGCCGGATGGTTTGCCAGGGGAGAAGGGAGTGATTCTGAAAAACCATCATCCGGTCGGGCCCGGGGGATTTAACCAAACTGCCGTCGACCACACAACTCCCGGCACTGGGAGGGTACAGTCCCGCAACCAAATTGAGGAGGGTCGATTTTCCGCAGCCGGAATGTCCGATGAGGCAAACGAATTCGCCTTCCTGAATATTCAGATGTACTTTTTCGAGGACTTGAACCCGGCTCTTGCCTTTTCCGAAGGCAATGCCGATGTCACGGATTTCAATATAGGGTTTGGGGGTATCTGTTTCGCTCATGGGTTATCCTTTAGATTTTTCGTAGGCGAAGAAATTTTCCAGCATCTGCATCCCGCGGTCCAGCATGTAACCAATACCACCGATGGTGATCACCGCGGCCATGATCATGCCCAGGGTCTGACTGCTGCCGTTCTGGAACATGTCCCAGACAAACTTTCCGAGTCCGGGATTTTGTGCCAACATTTCTGCGGCGATGAGCACCATCCATCCGATGCCCAGGGAGATCCGGAGCCCAGTGAAAATGTAGGGGAGAGCGGAGGGAAGGATGATTTTAAAAATGCGTACGCGTTGCGGGACATTAAGCACCCGGGCGACGTTGAGGTGGTCTTCACTTACGGAGGCGACCCCGAGGGCCGTATTGATGAGGGTGGGCCAGAGAGAGCAAAGTGCGACCACCACTGCCGAGATGACAAATGATTTTTCCATGGAGGAGTCCTGAGAAATCTTTGCAGACACCACCAGGGTGACCAGTGGAAGCCAGGCCAGAGGAGAGACCGGTTTTAAGATTTGGATAATCGGGTTCATGGAAATGCGGATGAATTCGTTCATGCCGCAGAAGATTCCCAACGGGACCGCAATGACGGTTGCGATCAGAAATCCGAAAAACACGGTTTTTAAACTCCGGAAAATCTGCTCCGGGTAGGTCGGTTTTCCGGCATAGGGAGGGGCGGTAAAAGTTTTGGGAGTGAATTCACGTCCGCGTTCTTCATATTTAATCCGGCGGCGTTCCTGCACTTCGTAAAAAGTGGTTTCCTTCTCAACCATACGCTGCTCATAATCCTTACGGTTTTGTTTTTCACCCAGGTATTCGTCTTTAAGATCCACAAAGGCGGACCAGGTACTTTTAGGAGAGGGGAAGTCACCCAGGGATGTTTCGATGGAAGCGGCGAAAGCGCTCCACAACATGAGAAACAGGAGAATGGATACGATGGGAAAAACAATTTTTCTGGCGAGAGGATTCATGGTGAGTACCGGTGAAAGTGAAAACAGGATGCGGAAAGAGAGCGCGGAGACGGGACTTGCCCGTCTCCGCAGAGAGGTTATTTTGTTTTTTGTCCGATTTTGAAGCTGTTGATGTAGGCGTTCGGTTTACGTCCGTCGTATTCAAGTCCATCGATGAACTCGCGGGTGGCATCTTTGAATCCATCGGTTTCCGGAAAGTCGGCGGCGGTAAAGCTGACGTCTTCGAAACGTTCGGGTTCGAATTCCACATCGTCGAGGATTTCTTCAACTGCCCGTTTGTAGACATCAGGACGGTATACTTTTTTCGCGACGTCGAAGTACCAGTCATCGGGATAGTCTTCTTCGATTTGGCCCCAGCGGCGCATTTGCGTGAGGAACCAAATGCAGTCAGAATAGAAGGGGTAAGATGCGTGATGCCGGAAGAAGACATTAAAGTCGGGCATGGGGCGTTTGTAGCCGGGGTTAAATTCGAAGGTGCCGGTCATGCTGTTGGCGATGACTTCATAGTCGGCTCCCACATATTCGGGTTTGGCCAAAAGTTCGCAGGCCTTTATCCGGTTTTCTTCGGAGGCATCCAGCCATTTTCCGGCGCGGATGAGGGCTTTGGTTACTGCGATCCAGGTTTCCGGATTGGCTTCCGTCCATTCACGGGTCACGCCGAATACTTTTTCGGGATTGTTTTTCCAAATGTCATAGTTGGTGGTCACCGGCACGCCGATTTTGCGGAAGACGGCCTGCTGATTCCATGGTTCACCTACGCAGTAGCCCTGAATGGTGCCTGCTTCAAGGGTGGCAGGCATTTGCGGGGGCGGGGTGACGGAGAGTAAGACTTCGGCATCGGTCATGCCCGCCTTGTCGGTTGCCGTGTAGAAACCGGGGTGAATGCCGGAGGCCGCCAGCCAATAGCGGATTTCATAATTGTGGGTGGAGACCGGAAAGACCATACCCATACGCATGGGATCGCCCTTGTCTTTGTAGGCTTTGACGATGGGGACCAGGGAGTCGGCAGTGATGGGATGTTCGGGTTCCGGAACGGCCAAAGAAGGATCATTGGCTTTCATGGATTCCCAAATGTCATTGGCGACGGTGATGCCATTGCCATTGTAGTCCAGAGAGTAGGAAACCACAATATCCGCTTTGGTGCCGAAACCGATGGTTGCCGCAATGGGCTGACCGGCGAGCATGTGCGCACCGTCTAATTCTCCGCCGATGACCCGGTCGAGCAGAACTTTCCAGTTGGACTGGGCTTCCAGTTCCACCGCCAGGCCTTCGTCTTCAAAATATCCCAATTCCTTTGCCACCACCAAGGGGGCGCAGTCCGTGAGTTTGATAAACCCGAATTTGAGGGAGGGTTTTTCAACATCCAGAAGTTCTCCATACGAGAGAGAAGCGCAAGTCAGACTTGCGGCGGCAAACCACCATTTTTTTAGAACGTTACTTTTCATTTTAATCCTTTGGGTTTCATTGTTTCTTACACAAAAAAAGGCAGCCCGTTTCTCCGGGTGCCCCCGAAAGAAACTTGCTGCCAGCTTAAGGTCTGAAACGCTTCGTGCTGTTATGTCTAAGTGACCGGGAACCGATCGACGGGTTCAATAGCAGGCGCTGTGCCATATTGGATTATCCAACAGATCTAATTATAAATTAGCATAATAAGATTAAGTATATAAGCTTTGCCCTGCAATTAATGTACAGAACGTATTGGTTATATAACATTATTGTAAGAACGCTTACAATTGTGTTCAATTTTGTGTTTCCCGTAAAGAGGAAGGGGGCTCCCGAATTGACTTTAAGCATTTCTAAGCGGAAAAGAGAGGCATGCAAGAGTGGGAAAAGTTACCGAATGCCGACGTTGGGTTACAGCAGTTGACCCCGCGTCAGCGTGGCTTGTTGTCGATCCTTCAGTCCTTGGATCCGTCGGAAACCCATCAGCTTGAAATCCAGTGCCGGGGGGATCAGCCCTGGAGTGTGGGGGTGATTCGGGAAGGGGTGGAGGTTGCGCCGGTTTCGGCTCCGGCCGATATATCAAACCCGCTGGATATATGGGATTTGGTGATCCGCTGTGCGGATGATGATCGTTTGCCGGAGGGGGAAGAGAGTCAGCGTTTGAAAACTTTCGGATTGTTTGCACGTCCGGAGGAGGGGGCCTTTATGTTGCGGACCCGGGTGCCGGGCGGCATGGTTTCCTCGGTACAGTTAAGGGGACTGCGTCAAATTCTGTCCGATTGGGGAGAGGGTCATATCACCTTGACCACCCGCGGCAATTTTCAGATACGGGGGATTCGCCCGTGTCATGCGGTGGATGCGTTGATGACGTTGCAGGATTTGGGTTTAACCTCTTTGGGGGCGGGAGCCAACAATGTGAGAAACATTACCGCTTCCCCCACGTCGGGCCTGGATGCGGATGAGGTGATCGATGTCCGCCCGCATGTTCGAAAGTTGCATCATTATATTCTTCATCACCCTGAGCTCTTCGGTTTGCCTCATAAGTTTAATTTGGCTTTTGACAATGGCAGTCATACCGGGGTGTTTGCCGACAAAAATGATTTGGCCTTTATTGCCACCCGGATTCCTGCGGGCTTTTCCATTCCGGAAGGCGTGTATTTCCGGGTCTATGCCGGCGCGCGGGTCTCCCGGGGGCTGCCTTCCATGGACACCGGACTTTTGGTGCATGAGAAGGAGGTGGTGCAGTATGCCGCCTCGATTGTATTATTGTATAAATACCGGGGGGGACAGGTGGAGAAAAAATCCCGGGTGCGTTTGCGCGATGTGTTGGAGTTGCAGGGCATTGAAAAATCCTTAAGTGATGCGGCGATTTTGGGGGATGTCACCTTGTTCAGATTGACAGCGGAGGAAAAAGCCTCCCTGCCGGTTTCCCCGCCCGTGCATTCGCTGATAGGGGCTTACTCGCAGAAGCAGAAGGGAAAATGGATGATGGGGGTTTCGGTGCCGGTGGGGCGGTTGAGCCGGGAAGCTTTGGACAAATTGGCGGCGTTGGCGGATGGGTTTGGGTCCGGGGAGTTTCGTTTAACCGCGTGGCAGGATTTGATTTTACCGGATGTCGCCCAGGCGGATGTTCCGGTGGTGCGTAACGAATTGGCCACTGTGGGCTTGCGGTCTGAAAATGGTGATCCCGCCGGCAGTGTGGTTGCGTGCTCGGGTCTGGGGCATTGCCCTTATGCGTATACGGACTCCAAAGATATGGGGATGCAGTTGAGCGAAGTGTTAAGGGGCTTGCCGGGCATGGAAGGGACGGCGGTCAATTTGAATATCAATTCCTGTGCGAATGCCTGTGCGCATCATACCTTTGGGGAAATCGGATTGCTCGGGGTTGCGGCCACGTCCAGACGCCCGCGGAGTTATCACTTGTTTATCGGGGATGACCGTCCGGATGACCGGGTTTCTTCACCATTGGTGAAATTTATTCCGGAAACGGATTTACCGGATTTGTTCCGCTCCCTGCTGTCGAATTATCTTCGTCAGCGTCAGGTGGATGAATCCTTTTCGGCGTACGCTGCGCGGGTGGGACGTCAGCAGCTTTTTCAGCAGTTGTCTGAATAGGTTATCCGAATACAAAATTGTATTTGGAAGTGATATAAACGACGTTAATGTATTTCGTGTGTTTTTTGTACGGTCTATTAATATCTATAATATGTTAATACCTAACTTTTTTGCCCGAAAATAGATAGCGTTACCCAATTTGGCAAGCGTCTTGCTATTGGTCAACATGATGAAAGCAACTGTCCAGAAAGTGAATCAAATGGGTATGGAGAGTCCTCTGTTGAAAATGACAGAGCACCAATCCAAGCTCATTGGCTTTATTCGTTCTTTGGATGGGGACTATCGTCATTCTTTTCGACTGACCTGTAAAGGCACTGAGCCGGTAAAGATCGATCAGGTGGTAGAACACCGCGATGCGGATCTGCGGCGTTAAGTTGAACGGAATTCCATTTTAAACTTCGGCACGGAGTAGAAGCCTCAAGCCGGCAAACTTTTTCCATCAGGGGAAGGTTCGCCGGTTATTTTTTTACCTAAACCATCCATCCATAAATATGAAACCTATGAAAACTTCAAGAATCAATACCGTTCTCACCGCGATCCTGCTTGGAACCACTGGTGCAGCATTTGCGCAGGAAACCGCAATGGAGAAAGCACCCAGCTTTAAAGAAGCGGTCAGTGGGGGCACCCCCACCGCCAATCTTCGTCTTCGCTACGAAACCGCGGATCAGTCAGGAAAAGAATCGGCAGATGCGGCGACGGCCCGCTTGCGACTGGGTTATGTGACCGGAGCGTTTTACGGATTGCAGGCCGGGGTCGAATTTGAAACCACCGGCGCTGCGGATGTCGACAGTTACAATGCGGCGGGGGTGATGGGAGATCCTGAAAAATCCGTGATTGCGGATCCTGAAAGTACCGAAGTGAATCAGTTGTTCTTAAAGTACGTTTTGGGTGAAAGTGAAGCCATCGTGGGTCGCCAGCGTATTGTGTTGGATAATGCCCGCTTTGTGGGGGATGTGGGATGGCGCCAGAACAACCAGACCTATGATGCGCTGACTTTCAAAACCACCGCGCTGCCGGATACGGAATTGAGCTACAGTTATGTGGACAAGGTCATCCGCATCTTCGGTTCCGAATCCGAGGGTGTACAGAATCATTTCACTTCCGACTCCCATTTGCTGAATGCCAAATACATGGGGCTGCCCGTGAAACTGGCGGCTTATGCCTACTTGCTGGATTTGGAAAATGCCAAAGCGTTGTCCACCGACACGTTTGGTGCCAGCTTGTCCGGGAAAACCGTAATCTCCGAAACCTCTTCCCTCGCCTATTATTTGGAAGGGGCTTATCAGGAAAGCGGTGACAGCAATCCGGAAGTCTACGAAGTGTATTACTACCACGGCACCTTAACCGGATCTTACAAAAAGGTGGCGGGGATTCTGGGTTATGAAGTTTTGGGATCTGATACCGCGGAAAGCGGCGACAACAAATCCTTCACCACGCCATTGGCAACCCTGCATAAATTTAACGGTTGGGCGGATGTGTTTTTGGCAACGCCTCCCGAAGGTCTCCAGGATTTTTACGTGGGTCTGTCCGCCCCTTTACCTGCGAGTATGATTTTCAAAGCCTTCTACCATGACTTCTCCTCCGACAAGGACTCCATGAGCTACGGGGATGAAATTGACTTGTTGTTGGTGGCACCGGTTCCGGGGATTGGCAAAGCGATTGCCAAGTACGCCAATTATTCTGCCGATGAATATGGGGTGGATACAGAGCGCTTCTCCATCGAACTGAATATTGCATTTTAATCAAAGACGACCCGCCCCGACAAAAGGAATTGCCATGACGAATTTTAGTGAAGAGCAGAAACAATACTTCCAGGGCTTTTTTGCCGGGACCCTTCAATCGGGGGTTACCCCGTTTGCCGGGGTCACTGCGGAAGGGACACTCACCCATGATCCGTCTGCCGCTCCTGAAAATTTGGCGGCGGCTCCGGAAGATGCATCGGAGCCGGCGTCTCTGTTCGGCACCCCGTATAAAAAGTTAAACAAAGAAGAAAAACTGAAACTGGAAAAAGATCCCTACGGGATGTGGGATCAAATGGTAAAGATGGCCGAGAACAATGAAATGGCCGAGGGCGGTGACGTCTTCCGTTTCAAGTTCCATGGCTTGTTTAACACGGCTCCCACCCAAGAGGGCTATATGCTGCGTTGCCGGATGCCCGGTTGCTGTATCACTTCGTCGCAAATGAATGCACTGGCGGATATTGCCGGAAATTTTGGCGGTGATTATTCCCATGTGACCACCCGCGGAAATCTTCAGATTCGTGAGATCCCGGCAAAACATTCAGTGGATACTTTGCTCACCCTGGCCGATGCGGGACTCACCTCGAAAGGGGCGGGGGGGGATAACATTCGCAACATTACCTGTTCACCGACTTCGGGTGTGGATCCGGAAGAGATCCTTGACTGCCGGCCTTACGCCAGTGCGATGCATCACTACATTTTGAATACAAAAGAATTTTTCGGTCTTCCCCGGAAATTCAATATTTCCTTTGATGGCGGCGGAGCGGTCAGCATCATGACCGACACCAATGACATTGGATTCTTTATCGAAGAAGAAAACGGGGAAGTGTTTGCGCGGGTACATGTGGGCGGAGTTGCGGGGCACGGACATTTTGCCCACGATTTGAATATCCGTTTGAAGCCCGAGCAGATGGTTGCCTTTGCTGCGGCCATTATCCGGGTCTTTGTGGCAAATGGAAACCGCAGCAACCGCAAGCGCGCCCGTTTGGCATATTGTGTGGAGGCCATGGGACAGGCGGAATTTTTGGAGGAAGTGAAATCACATTTGAATTTTGAGGTACTGCCCGCCGAACCGCGTCAAATTTTAAAAAGGAAATACATTAACCGCTTTGCACACATCGGATGGCATCCGCAGAAACAGGAAGGCCTGCTTTATGTGGGGGTGGCAATGTTGGTGGGACGTATGAGTACGGAACAGATGCGCCAGCTGTCGGAAATCGCACGCCGTTACGGTGCGGACACTTTGCATTTTACGATTTGGCAAAACGTGATTCTTACCGGCATCCGGGAAGCCGACCGTGAAAAAGTGGATGCGGCTTTAAAGGAGGCCGGGTTCAGCAGCGAGACTTCCTGTGCCAGTGCCTGTCTGGCCGCCTGCACCGGGAATACGGGATGTAAATTGTCGCAAACGGATACAAAAGGTTGTGCCGCCTCGATCTCAGAACATTTAGAGAAAACCTTAACCTTAAAAAATCCTCTCAGTATTGTGCTCACCGGATGTCCGAATTCCTGCGCCCAGCATTTGGTGGCGGACATCGGATTGCTAGGTATAAAAACCAAATGCGAAGGGGCATCGGTGGAAGCGTACAATATATCAATTGGTGGGGGAACCGAACATGATCAGGGATTTGCCCGGGATCTATTAAGAGGGATCACCTACGATAAAGTGCCGGCCACAATTGAGAAAATTGTTAAATTTTATCAGCAGGAAAAAGAGGATGCTGAAAGTTTTGTGAGTTTCGCCCGTCGTCAGGAGCCTGAAGAATTTGCGGCTCGTATTCAGTCACCCTTGGAGAATGTATCATGAACAACACTGTACCCTTTATTCCTGAAAATGCGCCCTTCACCCCCGAACAGCGCGGATGGCTAAACGGATATTTCGCCGGGATCTTCAGCCGGGAACCTGTCCAGGGAATGGCGTCTACATCCTCTCTTCCTGTGAAACCGATTTCACGTCCGTTAAAGATTCTCTATGGATCTCAAACCGGTACGGCTGAGGGCTTGGCCTATGAAACCGCTGAGCGCGCGCAGGCCAAAGGCTTCGAAGCGGAAGTGTTGGAATTGGATTCCTGTGAAGCCGAACAGTTGCTTTCCGCAAAAAGAGTGCTGGTGATTACCAGTACCTATGGCGACGGGGAGATGCCGGACAATGCACAGAGTTTCTGGTCGACGATTACGGCTGAAACTGCACCCAAACTTTCCGGAATTTCGTATTCGGTGTGTGCCCTGGGGGACACCAACTATGAAACCTTTTGTACTGCCGGACGTGAAATTGATGAACGCCTGGGTGCACTGGGCGCATCAAAACTGCGTGACCGGGTGGATTGTGATGTGGATTACGAAGATCTTTATGAACAGTGGGTCGAAGAAAGTTTATCTGCATTGTTGTCAGAGGAGGGGGAAGAGACTGTTGCCGCAGTGAAGGTCGACGCATCCGTGACCGCAAAAAAAGCCGCCACGTATTCCAAGAAAAAACCTTTTACAACCAAGTTGATTGAAAACCGGGAATTGACTCTGCCGGGTTCAGGAAAAGAAGTCCGGCACTTCAGCATTGCGCTGCCGGAAACAGAGATTCCCTATAAAGTGGGGGATGCCCTTTCGGTTTGCTCAAAAAACCATCCGGGCAAAGTGGATGCATTGCTCGAGTTGTTAAAGTTGGATGGAGAGAGTCCGGTCAAAATTGCTGCCGGAGAGATGTCCCTTCGAGAAGCGATGACTTCTTTTCTGGAAATCCGGAATCCCACCAAACCCTGGGCCACCCAGTTGGCAGACAAAACCTTGAATGCGGAGTTGGTCACCTTGCTGGCAGATGCGGAGGTCTTTTCGGAATTTCTTTACGGACGGGAGATCTTTGACTTCCTCAAAGCTTTCCCTGCGGATTGGACGGCGCAGGAATGGGTGGATACTTTGAAACCCTTGCAGGCCAGAGCGTACTCGATTAGCTCCAGCCCCAAAGCGCATCCGGATGAGGTGCACCTCACCATCGCGGCTGTTCGTTATGAATCTCAGGATCGCGTGCAGGAAGGAATCTGTTCTACATTTCTGGCAAACGCAGCCGTGGATCAGGAACTCGAAGTGTATTTGACACCCAACAAACATTTCACCATTCCCGAAGATGCAAATGCCCCGATGATTATGGTCGGGCCGGGAACAGGCGTGGCCCCTTTCCGGGCCTTCCTTGAAGAGCGACAGGCCACCGGGGCGGGCGGACAGAATTGGTTGTTCTTCGGAGACCGCAGTTCGAAAACGGACTTCCTCTATGAATCCGAATTTTCCGGAATGTTGAAAGACGGAATTCTGAATCGATTGGATTTGGCCTGGTCCCGGGATCAGGAGGAGAAGATTTATGTGCAGGACCGCATGCGGGCGCAGGCGGAAGAATTGTATGCCTGGTTGGAAAACGGCGGATACTTCTTTGTCTGTGGAGATGCCTACCGAATGGCCAAAGATGTGGAGGCGGCCCTGCTGGATGTGATTGCAAGTCAGGGAGGTAAAACGCCTGAAGAAGCGAACGCGTATCTGGCCAATATGAAAAAAGAAAAACGTTACGTGCGGGATGTGTACTGATGTCATCAAAAAGTTGCCATACGATTTGTCCTTATTGCGGAGTGGGCTGCGGCCTAAGCCTCACCCAAACTGCACCCGGTGTTTTAGAGCTGGAGGGCCGGAAAGATTATCCGGTTAACCGGGGAAGCCTGTGCAGTAAAGGAAGGTATCTGCATCACACCTCCATGAATCATGAAAATCGATTGACGGCTCCCACCGTGAAGGACGGGAACGGAATCGCGCAACCGGTTTCGTGGGAAACGGCCATGGATATTATGGCGGACGCTTTCCGGAATGCGCAACGTTCGCATGGCAATGATTCGGTGGGCATGTACGTTTCAGGTCAGTGTCTGACGGAAGAATATTACCTCGCCAACAAAATTACCAAAGGGTTTCTTTCCACCAACAACATTGATACGAATTCGCGTCTTTGCATGAGCAGTGCGGTGATGGGATATAAGGCGGTGTTCGGAGATGATTTGGTTCCGGCTTCCTACGAGGACCTGGATCTTTGCAGTTGTTTTCTGGTGGCGGGTGCGAATCCGAGTTGGTGTCACCCCATCCTGTGGCGCCGGGTGGAAGCGCGAAAGGAAGCCCATCCGGAAACGAAAATCATTGTGGTGGATCCGCGCCGGACTGAAACCTGTGCCTTTGCGGATTTGCATCTGCAAATTTTGCCGGGCACCGATATTTATCTGTTTAATGCCATCGCCTCCCAACTTCTCGAGCAGGGGTGGATTGATCAGGATTATCTGACGGCACACTGTGAAGAGGAAGATGCTTTCCGTGCGCAACTGGGTTCTCTCTCGCTCAGTGAACGTGCGGAAAAATGCGGCATCCCGGAAGAGGAAATCAAATTGGCTGCACAATGGATTGGTGAAAGCCAGACCTTTATGTCGCTATGGACCATGGGGCTGAATCAAAGCCGGATCGGAACCGATAAAAATATTGCGTTGATCCAGTTAAGCCTTCTCCGGGGCGCGGTTGGAAAACCGGGATGCGGGCCACTCTCTCTGACCGGACAGCCCAATGCCATGGGCGGTCGCGAAGTGGGGGGGATGGCGACTTTGTTGGCCTCACATTATCATTTGAATAATAAGGAACACCGGAAAGAAGTGCAGCAGTTTTGGGGATGTAAACCTATCCGCACGAAGCCGGGTTTAACCGCCATGGAAATGGTGGAGGCCCTGGAAAATGGAAAGTTAAAAGTGTTGTGGATTGTCGCAACAAATCCAGCCGTCAGTTTTCCGGATCAGGACCGTTTTGCGAAAGCGATCCAAAATGCGGATCTGGTGGTTGTGCAGGATTTTACCAGCAAGGCGGACACGCTGGCCTTTGCCGATATCGTGTTGCCTGCCGCAACCTGGCTTGAAAAAGACGGGACCATGACCAACAGTGAACGGCGGATCAGCCGGGTACGAAAATTGATGGATGCGCCCGGGGATGCGCTTCCCGATGCAGAAATATTTATTCGCTTTGCACATGCCATGGGATGGCGCACATCGTTTCGTTATGAACACGTCTCAGAAGTTTTTGATGAATACGCCCGCATGACCAAAGGCAGGCCCACCGATATAACCGGGGTATCGTATGCGCGTTTGGATAAAGAAGGTTCCGTTCAGTGGCCCTGTCCCGAGGGTTCAAAAGGGACAACCCGGTTGTTCGAAGACGGAAAGTTTGCAACCGTCTCGGGGAAAGCGAATTTAATTGCGGTGCCGGATCAGGCGCCTGAACTTCCTTTGGGAAAAGATTACCCGTTGGTACTCACGACCGGTCGCATTCGGGATCAGTGGCACACCATGACCCGGACCGGAAAAGTCAAAAGATTAAATTTGCAGGAGCCGGCCCCCGGCCTGGAAGTGCATCCCCGGGATGCGGAAAAATTCCGACTCAAAGATGGATGGCCAGTGCGGGTGGAAAGTCCATATGGACAGGCCACCCTGGTTACCAAAATTTCAGAAAATGTTCGGGAGTCCATGGTGTTTGCGCCCATGCATTGGGGACGGAAACACAACGGAGGGAAAGGACTGATAAACCGGGTGGTGGAAGGTCCGGTGGATCCGAAATCTTCCCAGCCGGATTTTAAGTTCACCCCGGTCAAAATTTCTCCGGTCAAAAAATTCCCCAAACGGATTGTGGTGGTCGGAGCGGGGGCGGGCGCCCTTCAATTTGTCACCAGTTATCGGGAGTTTAACCGGGATGACGAAGTGATTGTATTGGGAAAGGAACCGCGCGGATTTTATAATCGGATTCTGTTGCCGGAATATTTGACGGGGGAGCTGTCCTGGGAGACGTTGGTGACTTTGAAAGATGAAGAGGTTCCGGGATTCAATTTACAGTTTGAGCAGGGGGTAAGTATTTCCGCAGTGAATCCGGAGGATAAAACCGTGTTGGCGGAAGATGGACGTTGCTGGTCCTATGACACTTTGGTGCTTTCCACCGGATCCCGCGCATTTGTTCCGCCGGGTGTGCCGATGGAAATGCCGGGAATTTATACCATGCGCACCAAAGCGGATGCGGATGCTGCCCGAAAGGATTTGGGGGATGAGGGACGGGTACTGGTGATGGGCGGCGGATTGTTGGGAATTGAATTGGCCGCGTCTCTGGATGCGGCAGGGTTCGATTGCGATGTGATTGAAATGGCGCCACGTCTGATGTTGCGTCAACTGGACGAAACTGCAGGCGGACTTTTAAAACTCGAATTAGAGGAACGCGGGATCGGGGTGTTCACCGGCGATTGCATTGTGGAATATCTCACGGATAAAAAAGGAAATTTCTCCGGGGCGAAAACCCGGGGTGGACTCGTTATTCATGCTGACCTTTTGTTCGTCGCAGTCGGAACCCGCCCGAACATTGAGTATCTTGATGAAAGCGGTTTGGAGTGTAACCGCGGGGTGATCGTAAATGATCATCTGCAAACCAGTGATCCCTATATTTTTGCCTTGGGGGAGATCGCGGAACATCAGGGGATGCTTTACGGTATTACCGCCGGGGCGCAGGATCAGGCGAAGATTGCTGCACGCTTTATTGCCGGGGACGACTGGTCTTCCTACAGTGGGTCGACACTGTTTAATATTCTTAAAATTCACGGACGCGAAGTGCGGGCCGCGGGACTGAATGAGATTCCCGAAGGATCCGAAGAAGATCCGCAATGGGAAGATGTTATTTTCCATGACAAACGCAAACGGATTTATCAGCGATGCATTGTTCACCGGAACCGTTTGGTGGGGGCGCAGTTTATTGGCAATGCGGATCCCTGGGAGGATTGTAAAAGGTGGATTGATCAGGGAATTGAGTTGGAAGCGGAGCGTGACAGTTTGTTGCGAGGCGCGGCCGAAGCGCGGGAGCCGGTGAAGGGCCGACTGGTTTGTACCTGCAATCAAGTGGGAGAAAAAAATCTGCAGGACGCCATTCACAACGGTTGTGTGGATCTTGAAGCTTTGTGTTCCAAGACCCGGGCGGGCACCGGTTGCGGTTCCTGTCGACCGGATGTGAAAAGAATTCTCGAAACCGCATTACCGCCGCTGGCCTTGTCGACGGTTTAAAAGATGAGGACATTCCCCATTTTTTAAACCAGTTAGGTAGTGAAACCCCATAAACATTGAGGAGTATTCTTTGTGTAAGTGAAGAAGTCGTCAGAGAAACCAAGTACTGTGCTTGCGCGGTATGCGGAGTATCCAGATGAAGAAGAAATGTATTCCAACCCACCCCCCGCGCCAAGCCCAGCGCTTGGGGAAAAATGGGGAATGTCCTGTTTAAAAGATGTGTTGACCTTTGCGTAAATATTGCAATTCATGGCAGGATGAAAAAATTCTTCGCTTGTTTTCTGTTGGCTGGTTTCTTGATGGGTTGCGGTTTGTCTTCTTCAGACGCAGCGGGTGATTCATTGACGGAATCCGTTTCTGAAGAAGTTACAGTGCAATGGGTGGATGTGCGCACGGCGGCGGAGTTCAACTCCGGCCATATTCCCGGTGCAATCAACCTCCCTTATGATGAAATACAAGAAAATCACCCGCTTTTGCAAAGTGGCGTAATTATGAAAGATGCCACTTTGTATCTGTATTGCCGTTCCGGCCGGAGGTCTCGAATTGCAAAGTCGAGTTTGGAAGAGCTTGGATATCAGGTAAAAGATATTGGAAGTTTTTCCGCCGCGAAAAAGTGGCGGAGACGCTCACAGAATAATCAGGGGATCCCGCAGTTCGTTTCACTCAGTCATTTTGCGGCACATCGGTTGCATGTGCTTTCCAAATATATACGGTGTACCCTTGAGCCTGTAACCATTCACCCACGGCTTGCGCCCGAATTCCGGTTGAGCAGGCGCATAAGACCGGAGTGGATTTATCCAACTGCTGGGGGAGGGCCTCCCAGGTCATGCGGGGGGCGGGCGTCCAGGATCCCGACGGTGGACTTTGGGAGATTTCCTCTTCTTCCCGGAGGTCAACTTTTTGAATGTTCGAGAGGAGATTATGTAAATCGGGAGAATGAAGCTCTAAGATTTTTACGGATGACAACTGCATGCTGCGACCATTGCAGGTTGGACAATCGGTATTCTTTTTCCGGGTGAGGCGACGGGTGATTCCGCTTCTAAGATCTGTCAACAAGGTGCAGTCATGGTGAAGGTCTTTCCAGCCGAGGAGAAGTTTTACCGCTTCCATGGCTTGTTGATTTCCGATTGCGGTGGTGGTGGTGGCAAGGATGCCGGCCTCCGCGCAATTCTGCACGCAACCGGGTGCAGGCATTTCCGGCCAGAGACAGCGATAGCATCCGCCTTCCGACTCCGGGAGGAAAACATTCAGCTGTCCTTCAAATTGATGAACGGAAGCTTGAATGAGAGGAATGCCATTTTTTAAGCCGGCATCATTCAGCAGATAGGTGATGCCGAAATTATCGGCACAGTCTAAAATCACATCCTGATTTTCAAGCAGGGCGTCCACGTTTTCTGAAGTGATCATTTCCGCCACCGGGCGAAAGGACAGTCCGGGATTCAATTGACGGAGTTTGTCGGCCGCGGCCTCCGCTTTGTTGCGTCCCAGATCCGCATCTCCAAACAAAATTTGCCGGGGCAAATTGTCGAGCGCAATCCTGTCTCCATCGCAAAGGGTGATTGTGCCCACGCCCATGGCGACCAGAGATTGCAGGGCGGGGCAGCCGAGTCCGCCGCAACCTGCAACCAGTACTTTGGCATTTTTCAGTTTTTGTTGTCCTTCAGTTCCGAAGTGCGGAAGGTTGACTTGGCGTTGGTACCGAGCTTCGGAAGCATCACTCTCCGTAGTGTCCGCGATGCCAACCCACTTGGGATCCACGTCGCTGTATTCTTCTTTTTTCCAGATGGCGGCACGTTGTTTGATTTCGTCCATGATCCATCGACAGGCGAGAAAGGCTTCCTGACGGTGGGGAGAGCTGACCCCGACCCATACCGCTATCTCTCCAATCCCCAGAGAGCCGATGCGGTGAACAGCGTGGCAACGTCCGATGGCGAATCGTTCTTGGGCTTCGGTTAAAATACGGTTGCCTTCCGCTTCTGCAAAATCCGCGTGGGCTTCGTAATGCAATCCGTTTACATTCAGGCCGTCATTATGATTTCGGATGCGTCCCTCAAACTGGACCACAGCTCCGCAGGCGGGATCTTCCAAATGGTGTAGAAAATCTTGTGGAAGAACAGGGGTGCTTTGTATTTGAAAACCCATGTTATCCTCCGGCCACAGGGGGGAGTAGGAGGAGTTCCATGCCGTCCATTAAAAAAGAATCTGCATCCACATAGGCATTGTCGACCGCGAACTTTACTTGTCCGCCCGGTAGAGAAAAATCATATCGGGAACGAAGTTCCTCATAGAGTGCCAATGGCGTTTCACATGAAGTTTGAATGTTTTCACTTTCTTTTCCGCACTGTTCACGCAGGGAGGCAAAATAAAGGACCTGAATGTTTTTCATGCGTTCTGCTGTTTGATGCGGGTCAAATCTTCGGGGGTGTTGGCGTTATCCAGTGCGTGTGTTTCCGGAAGTTGCAACAGGCACACCTCCTCTGCCAGATCTACGAGCATCCAGCGGGCGCAGCGACGTCCTTCTGCGAGTCTTTTCTGAAGCTCCGGAAGAATCCCGGGTTCAAAAATTGCACACATCGGTTCAGGCATTCCGTCCGAGGAAGAAAGAAATGCGGTGGCTTTTTTGGCAGGGTCCCGGGAAGAAATTAATTGGGAAACCGTATTCGCAGTGAGTAGGGGTAAGTCGCAAGCGACAACCAGCCAGGCGGCCTCAGGATGTTCTTCAAATGCGCGGGCCAAGCCGCCGAGGGGACCTTGTGCCGGGGGTCGGTCGTGGAGTTGGGGAAGGGGCTCGCATGGGGTGCCGTCGTACTGACCGGCCTGACAGGAAAGGTAGGTGTTGCCGGTGAAGGGCTGAAGAAGCTCGTGAGCCACCAGGGCTTGGGGTTTCCCATGAACTTCTATTAAGGCTTTGTTTTCGCCCATGCGTCGGCTTTGTCCTCCGGCCAGAATCAATCCGTAAATTTCTGCACTCATAAACGTTCCTCCACTTTCAGGGTTGTGGCGCCCAGGTGCAGGGTGCCGCTGGACAGGATGCGGGCACGGAGTCCGCCTTGTCCTTCTAAAAATTCTTCGGTTCCCGGCTCCACCGCTTCATCCATCCACAGACAGGGTTTGCATTCCTCGCTCCCTGAAAACCGCACTCCCTGAATTTCAAACACTTTTCCAATCAGACGATTGAGATCGACTCCGCGTAGAAAGACATTCCGTCTCACCACACTTGGGTCGATGGTTTTTCCTATTTTTTCAGACAAGCGGTCTGTCACCGCCAAATCGAAGAATGTAATCTGTCCTTTATAGTCTTCCATTAAATCAAAATAGCGGTCCCCTTCGATTCCTTTACCGGCGATGCAGGATACGTGATCGACAGTGAGGGCCGGATGTTCTCCGGGGGCTTCCCCGAAGTGTCCGCGGAAATTATGTCCGGGTGAAATGCGGATTTGTTCAAGCTGTATATCGAAAACGTTCATGGGTCCCTTTTATAGAAGATCAGGCCGGGTGCAAAGAAATTTGAAAAGAGAAGCCATGTCTGGTTTTTTGAATTTCCGTGATTATATAGAATGCATGTCCGATCGAATTTCACCTGTCGAAACCGAAACCCTCCTGCTTAAGCATCTTCGGATGTTGCCTGAGGAAAGCTGCGCCTTGTCCGGTGCGTTGGGGCGGGTATTGCGGGTGCCGGTGGTAAGTGACCGGCCGAGTCCTCCTTATGACCGGGTGATGATGGACGGGGGTGCGATTCATTCTGAATCTCAACCGGTCGATGGCTGGTATCAAGTGCGACTGGAAACCCCTGCCGGGGTGCCGGGATATGCCGGAGAGCTGCTGGCGGGTGAAGCGGTGGGGGTCAGTACCGGATCTGTGATGCCGACCCGGGCGGATACGGTAGTACCGGTTGAAGAATTGATTTTTGAAGGAGAGCGGTTCCGAATTTCAGCCGCGCCACCCCCGGGGGCGTTTATTCATCCCGCGGGGTCGGATTTGGCAAAGGGTAGCGTGGTGTTGCCGGCGGGAAAGGTTTTGGGTGCACGTGATGTGGCGGTGGCCGCGGGTTATGGGGCGAACCGGGTTAGGGTCGGAAAGAAACCGGTGGTGGGTATTTTGACTTCGGGCACGGAATTGGTGAATGTGGATGACGAGCCCATGCCACATCAAGTGCGACGATCCAATGATTTGGCGGTGGCCTGCCTGTTGCAGGCGGCCGGATTTGATTCCCTGCCTCCTGTTCACCTGCCGGATGATCCGGAGCAAATCCGGAACGCCTTGGTCGACTTGCTGGAACGTTGCGATGTGTTGTTTGTCTGTGGAGGAATCTCCAAAGGGAAGCATGACTATTTGCCGGAGATCCTGGTGGATCTCGGTTGTGAAAAGGTTTTCCATCGGGTGAAGCAAAAGCCGGGGGGGCCTTTTGGATTTTGGACGGGGAGGGCTTGTCAGGTTTTTGGCCTGCCCGGCAATCCGCTTTCGACTTTTGTGTGCACGGTCCGCTATGGAATTCCCATGTTGCGTGCGATGACCGGAGCTGCACGCCCCTTTGAATTTGCAAAACTCTCCACTGCGGTGGAGATCCAACCCCATCCGGTTTTGAATCTTTACAAACCTTTTCATCTGAATGCGGAAGGGCGGGCCGAACCGGTTCCTTTTCAAAATTCCGGTGATTTTATTCGTCCGATCGGTACGGGTGGGCTTCTGTCTATCCCTCCCTGTACCCGGAGCCTGCCTGCTGGCAGTGCCCTGTCCTGGATTCCCTGGTAACCCTGAACCCCTGAAAATTTTATGAACCCGACCGACCCTGATTTTACCCATATCGATACCTCCGCCCGCCCGGCCATGGTGGATGTTTCTTCAAAAGCGGTTACCTGTCGGGAAGCCATTGCCCGCGGGGAAGTGGTGTTGGGGGAGGCGGTTCTGCAAGCCTTTGACGCCCACGGGTGGGTTTCCGGAAAAGGGCCTATTCTCGATACCGCGATTATTGCCGGCACCATGGCCGCCAAAAAGACGGATGAATGGATCCCCTTTTGTCATAGTTTACCGCTGCAAAGTGTCAAAATATCCATTGAACCCTCTGGAAAGGACCGCTTGCTGATTGAAGCGAAGGTTAAAACCACTGCCCAAACCGGGGTGGAAATGGAGGCTTTTACTGCGGTTTCCGCGGCTGCTTTGACGTTGGTGGATATGTGTAAATCCAAATCGAAAGCGATTCGGATCGAAAACATTTATCTGGTATCCAAAACCGGCGGAAAATCTGATTATAAAAGCGAAAAGGACGCATAGGGGGTACCTGCGCTTTTACTATGGGTTTGGATTTAGCCTCAGCGAGGCGTTACGCTCTGAATTAGACTTATTTAATAATGTTGAATAAATGTGAAGATTCCCTAATAGTGGATGAAGGAGCATAACGTTTTAGGAGAATCCCCCATGCAAACATCTATCGGACTTGATTTTGGTACCAACTCGGTGCGCGCTCTTTTGGTGGATTGTGCCGATGGACGGGAATTGGCGACCTCCGTATTTCATTATACCCATGGCGACATGGGGGTGATGATTGATGCCTCCGATCCGAATGTAGCGCGGCAGCATCCCGGGGATTACATCAAAGGAATTGTGTACACGGTTAAGGATGTTTTGGATCAGGCGGGTCCTGAAAGCGGGGCTTCTGTGGTTGGAATCGGGGTGGATAGTACCGGGAGTACGCCCATACCAGTGGATGCCGGCGGAGAAGCATTGGCGTTACAGGCAAAGTTTGTGGAAAATCCCAATGCCATGGCCTGGTTATGGAAAGACCATACCGCCACGCAAGAAGCTGCTGAAATCACGGCGGCCGCCGCCGCAAATCATCCGGAGTATTTGGCGAAATGCGGGGGGATCTATTCTTCGGAATGGTACTGGGCAAAACTTTTAAAATGCGCACGGACGGATCCTGAAGTTTTTAACGCGGCCGCGAGTTGGGTGGAGTTGGCGGACTGGGTGCCGGCGGTTTTGACGGACACCACGGCTTTGGACAAACTCAGCCGCGGCATTTGTGCGGCCGGTCATAAATGTTTTTATTCGGAAGAGTGGGGGGGATTTCCCTCCGCAGACTTTATTTCATCCTTTGACAACGGCGTCCTTGATCCGGTCAGAGCTTCGATGACCCAACCGGTGATAAATGTTTCACAATCCGTGGGGGGCTTAAGCAAAAAATGGGCGGACTGCCTTGGCTTATCCGAAGGCCTTCCGGTGGCTGCGGGGGCTTTTGACTGTCATTTGGGCGCGATAGGTTGCGGGGTGAAACCCGGAACCATGGTGAAGGTGATCGGCACTTCGACTTGTGATTTGGCGGTTTCCCCTCTGGCGGATGGTTTGGCGGATATCCCCGGGGTTTGCGGGGTGGTACCGGAGTCGGTTTTACCGGGGCAGTTCGGAATCGAAGCCGGCCAATCGGCAGTGGGAGACATATTTAACTGGTATGTGCACAAGCTGCAACCGGGTGTGGGCCTGGATCACGCAGATTTAAATGTCTCAGCTGAGACAATAAAACCGGGAGAGAGCGGGTTGCTGGCCTTGGATTGGATGAATGGCAACCGCACCGTTTTGGTGGATCAGGAACTGACGGGCATGATCCTGGGCCTTACCCTGCACAGTTCTCCCGGAGAAATTTTCCGGGCCCTGATTGAGGGAACCGCGTTTGGGGCGCGGATGATTCGTGACCGAATGGAGGCATACGGGGTAAATGTGGATGAAGTGATTTGTTGCGGGGGGATTTCTTTGAAGAGTCCTTTGCTGATGCAAATTTATGCGGACGTATTTAACTGTCCCATGAAAGTATCCGCCAGCGATCAAACATGTGCGCTGGGATCGGCCATGGCCGCGGCCGTGGTGGGTGGCGCGCAAGCGGATTTTGACAGCGCGGTGGCTGCTATGACCCGCATTCGCGATGAGGTGTATTTGCCGATTCCTGAAAATGTGGCGGTGTATGAAAAGCTTTTTGGCATATATCAAAAATTGCATGACGGCTTTGGGCTTCCCGGGGGACAACATGATTATTTTGATGTGATGAAGGATTTGATAAAGATCCGTAAAGCCCAACGGGAGCCGGCATGAAACATCAGGCCTTAAGAGAGAAAGTGGTCGCAGCCAATTTGGAAATATACCGCAGTAAATTGGCGATTTTGAATTGGGGAAATGCCAGTGAGGTGGATCGCGATGCCGGCGTGTTTGCGATCAAACCCAGTGGGGTGGATTACGAAGTGTTGACCCCGGCGATGGTGCCGCTGATTGATTTGGCCACGGGTGAAAAAATGGATGGAGACCTGAATCCCTCTTCGGATACCGCGACCCATTGGCATCTCTACAATGCCTTTCCTGAAATCAGCGGCGTGGTGCATACCCATTCTCCCTGCGGAACCGCATGGGCGCAGGCGCGCAAAGCCATCCCTTGTTTGGGCACGACGCATGCGGATACTTTTTACGGGGAGATTCCCTGTACGCGCCCGCTAACCCGGGATGAAATCGAATCCGCCTACGAATTAAATACCGGCAAAGTGATTGTGGCGCATTTTCAAAATGCTTCTTTGAATCCGTTGGAAGTGCCGGGAGTTTTGGTTTCCGCGCATGCTCCTTTTACCTGGGGGACTTCGGCCATGAAAGCGGTGGTCACCGCCCAGGTTTTGGAAGAAGTTGCCCAAATGGCGTTGAGCACCCTGGCACTCAATCCGGCCGTGGGCCCGGTTGAATCTTACCTTTTAGACAAACACTATTTACGAAAACACGGACCTAAAGCTACTTACGGTCAAAATTAAGGAAAACCCCATGTCCTCCACTCAACAACTCTGGTTCGTCACTGGCAGCCAACATCTTTACGGTCCTGAAACTTTAGCACAGGTAGCCACCGACGCCAAACAGATTGCCGATGCCCTCAATACCGATTCGGTGATTGCGGTGGATGTGATTTGGAAACCCACGGTGAAAACGCCGGATGAAGTGTACGCCCTTTGTCGGGATGCAAATGCCGACGACAATTGTATCGGTCTGGTCACCTGGATGCACACGTTCTCACCTGCCAAAATGTGGATCGCGGGTTTGACCGCGCTGAAAAAACCTTTTGTGCATCTGCACACCCAGTTCGGGGCACAAATCCCCTGGTCTGAAATCGATATGGATTTTATGAACCTGCACCAGTCCGCCCACGGGGGTCGTGAGTTTGGATTTATATGTTCGCGCCTGCGCAAGAACCGAACGGTTTTGGTGGGTCATTGGCAGGATCCGGAGATCCGTCAGGAGTTGGGCGACTGGGCGCGGGTTGCAAAAGCTTGGCAGTGCTCGCAAAACTTGAAGGTGGCACGTTTCGGCGACAACATGCGTGAAGTGGCGGTGACCGAGGGGGATAAGGTTGAAGCACAAATTCGATTTGGATATGCGGTAAACGGATTCGGCATGGGTGATCTGAAAGCCTTTGTCGATAAAGTGACAGATGCACAGATCGCCGAGCTTATGGCCGAATACCAAAAGCTGTATAAAATTTCTCAGGCCGCTTCACAGGAATCGATTAAAGAGCAGGCACGAATCGAAATAGGCATGCGCGCCTTTTTGGTTGAAGGCGGATTCGGTGCGTTTACCACCACCTTTGAAAACCTGCACGGTTTCAAACAATTGCCCGGACTGGCGGTTCAACGGCTAATGGCGGAAGGCTACGGTTTTGGCGCCGAAGGGGATTGGAAAACTGCCGCCATGTTGCGCATTATGAAAGTCATGGGCGAAGGCCTGGATGGCGGTACTTCTTTTATGGAGGATTATACCTACCACTTTGATGCGGCGGGAGATAAAGTTTTAGGTTCCCACATGCTCGAAATTTGTCCGTCGATTGCTGATGGCACTGTCGGCCTTGAAGTTCATCCCCTGGGGATTGGCGGCAAAGAGGATCCTGCACGCCTGGTGTTTAATTCCCCTGCCGGTCCGGCCATCAATGTGTCACCGGTCGACATGGGAAACCGCTTCCGTATTCTGGTCAACGAAGTCGACGCAGTGGTTCCCGATGCCGACTTACCCCACTTGCCGGTTGCCCGGGTGTTGTGGGTGCCCAAACCCAATTTAAAAGTAGGGGCATCCGCCTGGATCCTGGCCGGGGGGGCACATCACACCGTGTACAGTCAACAACTGAAAACCGAACACATTGAAATGTTTGCCGAAATGGCGGAGGTGGAGTTGGTGGTGATCGATGCGGATACCAAACTGCGTCAGTTCAAGCAGGAGCTGCGCTGGAATGAAGTGGCGTATAAATAGGCAACGGAGTGGGGGCGCCTCGCCCTCCCCCTCTGTTTTGAAATTCGAATTTGGAAGTTGTGGGGGCGGGGGCGCCCCCGGTCCGGTTTAGGAGTCGTCGGAATCTAAATGCTGATGTCTGACAATTTCACCAGTGACCAGATAGATAATGTCTTCGGATATATGACAAGCGTGATCCGCAATGCGTTCCAGATCTTTGGCAGCTAAAAAGATATTCAGATAAATTTCCGCATTATCGGGATCCGTTTTTACTTCGGTTTTGAACCAGGTTTGCAGCTCGAGATAGAGCGCATCCATTTGTTTTTCGTGGTGAAGAATTTTTTGGCATAAGGAAATATCCCGTTTGACCAGGGCATTCAGGCCGTGCTTAAGCATTTTTCGTCCCAGAGCAGACATGGTGCTGATCTGTTCCGGGATGGCGATTAGTTTTTTTGGGGTCAACGCATCTGTGTGCCAAGCCAGACTTGATATCAAATCCCCGATGCTTTCAAGATTTCCGTTTATTTTCAAAACCGCGATAATATAACGGAGATCCGTGGCGACGGGTTGGTGCAAGGCTAAAATTTTCAAACATTCTTCTTCAACCCGCACCTCGAGCGAATCCACCAATTCATCTTCGTCTTGAATTTCAATGGGTTTCCGGGCTCTTCTATTTTGGAGGGCCTGGACACCCTGACGCAAATTTTCTTCAACCTGTCCGCCAAGTTGCAGAATCAATTTGTTGAGAATTTCGACTTCCCGTTGAAGGTGTACTACAATCATAAAGAAAATCTTCTGTGATTTGTTGAAGGAATGCAACTAGGAAACGGCTAGGAAATGATGAGTCCTTTGAGATTAAAGCTCTCCAAAGCCTTACGTGTGGACGTACCCACCGCCAGCCAATCCCGGTTGACAGTCTTTTCTTCCGGAAACTTTTTAAAGTAGGCGCGAACTGTACTGCTGGAGGTAAACAGGACCCGCTGGAAATCCAATTCGGGTAATGTTTCATGCGGGGTGTTTGCGTTTTCGTAGTAGACTTGAGAGTCCAATTCAATTCCCGTCCCTGCGAAGGCTTTTTTACGATCTGCTACCGGCGAGGCGCTGGAGCAGAGATATCCGTAGACCCCGGGGGTTAAATCCGGATGGGAGGCAAGGGCGGCCGCACCGCCAAATCCTTCGGGGACCGCATCGGCTTTGATTCCGTATTCTGCCAGGGTCTTTGCGGTAAGCGGGCCGACGGCCAGAATTTTTTTACCGGCAAGGGCCCGGACGTCACTGAATTGAAGTAAAGCTTCCATGACCCATTTTACCGCCGGGGATGAAGGAAAGATCAGGCCTTGCCATTTCGCTAATCCAGCCTGGAGGATATCGATTCGCTCCTGCAGAGGACGGGGTTGCAATTCGATCATGGGAAAGTGCAGAAGCGGTCCGTGTTTCAAAAATTTCGCCGGGTCAGTTCCGGTAAACAGGGTGTAACAAGGATTGTGACTGCGCGGCCCCACCAGTAGAACCGCCGGAGATTCCAAGGGTTCTGTATGAATTTTTTCGAGGGTGCTGCGGATCAGTTTTTCTTGAGGCGTTCCCAGATGGAGTCCGGCCGTTACCGGCGTTTTTATATCCCATCCGGCTTCCAAAAGCCGTTTTTGGGAGAGGGCAATATCCCGGACCCCCATATAAATCGCGAGATTGCCGTGTTGGGGAGACAGGGCGGCGGGTTCATGATCCATCAGACCTTTATGTCCGCTGAGAAAGGTAATGCTTCTTCCTTCGGTGCGGTGGGTCAAGCTGCATTGTCCGCGGGCGGCGGTAACCAATGCGGCGGAAACGCCCGGCACCACTTCGGTGCGTAATCCCCAGTCTCGGCAATAGTCCAGCGTCTCGCCCAAATGGCCGAGAATCCCGGGTTCCCCTCCGTGCAGGCGCAGCACCAGTTTGCCTTTTTCGGCTTCATGTAAAATGCGGCGGTGAATATGCGGTTGGGTGGTGGAGTGGGAGTGCCCTTTTTTCCCCACATATTCTCCGCGGTCCCCCAGAAGCTTTCGTACTTCTTCAGGAATCAACCGGTCGTGTAAAATAAGATCGGCGGCCTGGATGAGGCTGTGGGCGAGACCGCCCAACATGCGGGCATCCGCGGGGCAACCCACCATGGCAACCAGGCCGGCATTTTGACGGACATCGATTTTCCGTAAAGCGTCGATAAGATCGGTACGCTCGGTTTTTACCGTGATGGCGAGCCGGCCCTGTAATGGGGTGGTTTCGTAATCGAGCCACTCTGTGATGCGGTCCTCCAGTCCTAATCGTTGCAAGGCGCAGCCGGCAATGATCACGGCGTCGTATTCTCCCGCATCCAGTTGGGCCAGGCGTTGTCCAATATCCCCCCGAATGGACTTGAAGCTGGTGTCCGGGTAAATTTTCCGCATGGCGGCTTCCCGTACCGGGGAGCTGGTACCAATGACCCCGCCTTGTTTGAGATCGATCCCTTCGCGAATCACCAGGGAATCCCGGGTGTCCTGCGCAGGCAACATGGCCGCAATGGTTAAGCCTTCGGTTATGGGATTCGGAAGATCTTTGGCACTGTGTACCACAATGTCCGCCTCTCCGCCCAATTGCATTTGATCCAGGTCCCGGCTGAAAAAATCGGTGGGGACGGCCGCATCGGTGAGCGGGGTTTTGAGATCCCGGTCACCGATGGTTTTCATGCTCTCTACCGAAAAATCCACATTCGGCAGGGCTTGCTTTAGAAACGGCAGGGCTTCATCCACCTGCAAGCGTGCCAGGTGACTGCTACGGGAGAGGATGCGAAGAGACGTCTTTTGGGTCATGGTTTAAATGGCGTAATCCGTGAAGTCTGGAACCGGCTGGGGTTTTTCCGGAGAGCGGAGCATCCCGGCAGCCACAGTATCATTACTGGCTTCATCAATAATCACAAAACCGCCGACATAACGATTCTTTTTATACGCGTCATAAACCAGAGGCGCCATGGATTTAAATTTGACCCGTCCAATATCGTTGAGTTTGATATCCGTAGGATTGTC
Source organism: uncultured Verrucomicrobiota bacterium (assembly GCA_937127435.1). Classification (GTDB taxonomy): domain Bacteria; phylum Verrucomicrobiota; class Kiritimatiellia; order SS1-B-03-39; family UBA6053; genus UBA6053. The sequence goes on from CAKZLZ010000181.1 coordinate 44,754, forward strand.
AATTTCTTCCAGGGTATGCACATCAATCTGGTTTACCAGTTCTTTGAACACGACCTTGGTGGTACGGGAGCCGTGTTTGATGAGATATTTTTTCCCGAGTTGAAGTCCTTGTTCATGCATCCAGCAAAGATGGGCATCGTGATCCTGGGTGGTATAGGGCAGGTTATCCAAACCGGTCAGGGTGTCTCCCCGGCTGATGTCGATATTGTTTTCCAACTCGATGGAAACGGACTGAGGACAAAAGGCTTCATCTGCAGGGCCTTCGTGGGTGAGAATAGATTTCACTTTGCTGCGGGCGCCGTTGGGTAATACGCCAACGGGGTCACCGACTTTGATGGTACCGCCGGTGATTTGTCCGGCGAAGCCACGGTAGTCGTGATGTTCGTCGGTGTGCGGACGAATCACGTACTGAACCGGCATCCGGAAATCTTTCAGGTTCCAGTCTGAGGCAATGTAAACATCTTCCAGGTGACTCAGCAAGGTGGGACCGTGGTACCAGGGCATATTGGCGGATTCGGTGACCACATTGTCGCCTTTGAGCGCGGAGATAGGAATAAAGCTGATGTCCCGGATATCCAGACGGGGAATGAACTCATAAAATTCTTCCCGGATTTCGCGGAAGCGTTCTTCGCTGTAGTCGACCAAATCCATCTTGTTAATGCAGACGGTCATATGGGGAATTCCCAACAACGAACTGATGTAGGCGTGACGTTTGGATTGTTCAACCACGCCGTTCCGGGCGTCGATGAGCACCAATGCCATATTGGCTGTGGAGGCGCCAGTTACCATGTTCCGGGTGTACTGGACGTGTCCGGGCGTGTCGGCAATAATGAATTTGCGGCGGGGGGTTGCGAAATAGCGGTAGGCCACATCGATGGTGATGCCCTGTTCGCGTTCGGAGCGGAGACCGTCGGTAAGATTGGCAAGATTCACTTCGGTTCCGCCCGCAAGGTCGGCGGAACGTTCGAGGGATTCCCACTGGTCTTCAAAAATAGATTTTGAATCGTGGAGCAGACGGCCGATGAGGGTACTTTTACCATCATCCACGGAGCCGGCGGTTGTAAAGCGCATGAGTTGAGTTTCAGTGCCTTCAGTGAAGGAGGAAGAGGGGGAAGTTGCGTTCATTTGATTTATGATTTGAGATTTAAAATTTGAGATTTGGATAGGGGGAAACGAAAGCGGTTGAAGGATGATTCAGAACCAAAGTTCTCACTTTCATCTCCCGGCTTTCATCTCCCATTTTTAGACTTCGCCTAAAAATATCCCTCCCGTTTGCGGTCTTCCATGGAGCTTTCGGAGACTTTGTCGTCGGCGCGTCCACCCCGTTCGGTGACCCGGGCGGAAGCCACTTCGGCGAGGATGTCGCCAATTTCAGAGGCATCGGATTCAATGCAACCGGTGGTCATAATATCTCCGATGGTGCGAACCCGTACTTTGAGGGTTTTCACTTCTTCGCCTTCTTTCGGGGGAAGAAGGTCATTGACCGGGAGCCACTGGCCTTTGCGCCGGACCACTTCGCGGTCATGGGCAAAATAGATATGGGGCAGGTCGAGTTTTTCCTGACCGATGTATTCCCAGATGTCGGCTTCGGTCCAGTTGGAAATCGGGAAGACCCGCATATTCTGTCCGGGCTGCACCCGGCCGTTGTAGATGTTCCACAGTTCCGGCCGTTGTTTTTTGGGTTCCCATTGACCGAACTCATCGCGGAAAGAAAAGAAACGTTCTTTGGCCCGTGCTTTCTCTTCATCGCGGCGGGCGCCGCCCAGGGCTGCGTCAAATTGAAATTCTTCGATGGCGGCCAGAAGGGTGGGGATCTGCAGGCGGTTCCGGCTGAGTTCGCCGGGCACCTGGGTGGCAATCCCTTTGGCGAGGGCGTCTTCGACGGTGCGTACGATCAATTTGGCCCCCAGCTCATTGGCCCGGCGGTCACGAAATTCGTTTAACTCCGGAAAGTTATGACCGGTGTCGACATTGAGGAGCGGGA
>CAKZLZ010000182.1 GCA_937127435.1 uncultured Verrucomicrobiota bacterium
AACAATGCGGAGAGTTGCTGGACGACGATTCGATCACGACGGGGAAGACTTTGATACAGCGGGTGGCTGGATTTGGGGGCCGAGCGCCGGTGGTAGCGCGCAATGTTTGCAACGATACGACTGTCTCTCCGTCCTAAGCCGAAAATATTGCTGTTCGCTAAAATATACATGGAGTGTTTATGATGGCTGGTCGCGCCAATAAATGTGCCGATCTCATGGAGAAGCGAAGCGATTTGGAGCAACACCCGATAACGTAAACCGAGGTGGTGTTCTTCTTTTAACTCATCAAAAAGCTGTAAGGCGAGTCCGGAAACTTCTTTGCCGTGTCCTTCATCCAGCGCAAATTTGCGTCCGAGTTGCAAGGCGGAATCGAGCATTTGTTCCTGATAAATTTCGGTCCAGCCTTCCTCCTGCGCCAACTCCTGAAGAAGTCCGTCGCGCATACTGAAGGCACCGACTTTGAGGGTCTTGCATCCCAGGTCTTCGGCAAACAGTCCGTAGGCGTAAAGGGCAGGTCCCAAGGTTTCTGCTTCCGCAAAGGTGAGTTGGAATTTTTCAACACACTGTTCCGTGCTCAGGTGGAGAATTTCGTCGGTAAAGGCTTTCCACTTTTTCAGGGGGACCGGCTGAAGGGTGTCCCGGTTCCATTCCGGATTGATATTTTTGGCCAGAAAACGCGCATCGCCTCCCAACAAAATGAGGGAAGGATCTCCTTCTTTAAAATCATCCCGTAATTGATGGAGGGAGTTGGACACTTCCTGTTTCAGAATTTCACGGACTTGATCCTGGGGTGTGCGTTGCTGCTCCAACTGGTTTCGCATCCGCAATGAACCTAAGCGCATCACCCGGGTTTCCACAATGTTCTGATTCCGGAGTTCCAGAATTTCCGTTCGTCCGCCCCCCACTTCCATTACCAGAGTGTGTTCGGTGGTTTTGCGGCGTTTGTCCCGAATAAAGGGGAGAACGCTCAAATAGGTGAGACGGGTGGCTTCCGCATCGTCCACAATCTCAATTTCAATCCCGGTGGCCATGGCGACCCGGTCTAAAAGGGTTTCGCGGTTTCCGGCTTCCTGAACCGCGGAACTGGCGACAGCCCGCACATTGTCTTTGTCCACCCTGTACTCACGCATTACTTGCTGAAAGCTTTCCAGGGTACGCACACAGGCTTCAATCGTAGACCGACGGATGCGTCCTTTGGTAAATACATCTTTTCCCAGACGTACAGATTGATTCAGCTTTTCTAAAAATTGGATGTTTCCTGCTTCGTCAATATCCGCAAGGGCCATGCGGATACTTGAGGTGCCGATGTCGATTACCGCTACCGTACGTGAATTCATTTTGACTCCTGTTTGCGTACCCAGGCGGCTGCACCCAATGCCGTGGCGTGATCACCCAACCTGGCAATCTTTAATTTGCAACTCCCCTGCAGGGCATCCATTATTTTGGGCTGCATGGCCTTCCAAACATGTTTCTTGTACAGTTCCGGCATGGCCTCGGCCAGTCCGCCGCCAATGACCATGATTTCCGGTGCCAATAAATTGACAATTCCGCCCAAAGCTTCACCCAGTGCGGTGCAGGCATCGATAATGATTTGCTCGATAATTTTGTCACCGTTTTCAACGGCGGATGCGAGGGCACCGGACTTGATGAGGGCAGGGTCACTGCCCACATTTTCAGACAACCAGGGGGCCTGACCGCGAATAACCGCGGCCGAGGCGGCGGTCGAGATGGCGAGCCGGCCTGCAACCGATTCCAGACAGCCTTTTCTGCCACAACCGCATTGTGCCCCGTTGGGAACCACTTGAAAATGACCGATTTCCATGCAGGTCCATTTATTTCCCCGGAATATATCACCTTCATACACCAGGGCACCCCCGATTCCGGTTCCCGGAAAAATGCCGAACACCGTGGAAGCGCCTTTTCCGGCGCCGCACACATATTCACCAAAGGTTCCGGCATCCACATCATTTGCGACGGCCGCAGGGACCCCGAATTCTTTTTCCAACAACTCTTTGATGGGAACATCATACCAGCCAATATTCCCCGCCTTGATGAGCACGCCGGTTTGTAAATTCAAGACCCCCGGACATCCAATGCCCACCCCGCACAGTTGTTCGTTTGAGATGCCTGCATCTTTTATCGCATCATGAGCGGTTTTTATTAGACGTTCAATACCTGCTTCCTGTCCCAGTTCCGCTTTGGTTTTTCTTTTCTTGCTTCCTGCCAGTTTAAAATCCTGGTCGTAGACTTCTGCGAGGATTTTGGTGCCCCCTAAATCAATGCCTAACCAATACGTTTGCTCAGATATTTGTTTGCTCATTCCTTCTAGCTATCAAAGCTTAAGCAAGTCCTCAACTCAATATCTGCAAAGTTCGGTTAGAATTTCATTACAGATGCCGAATCATTTCCTGCAAAAGGTCAACCGCATCGCTGCGGTTGGTTGCAAGGGCTGTGCCGGTTTTTTGGTCAGGGTTTAAGCAGAGTAATGTCGTGTACCCACTGCATTGACCACTGTGCCAGTAGCGGGGTTCTCCATGGATGTGGTCCAGGCGCCATCCGAGTCCGTAGTCCAGGCGTGGATTTTCTCGAATGCAACTATGGGGTTTCCAGCGCTCATCCTCAGGATTCAAGCCAAGCAGGAATTGTCCCCACTTGGCCAAATCGGGCATGCTGCCGATCAGTTCACTGGCCGGAGCAATCAAATGGTTTCGTTTTGCGAAAAATGGCGGGATTTCATGGGTAGCCCCGGATTCCGAAACGCCGTGGGGAAGGGCGGCATCCTCTGTCCACGTTTCATCAATATGGCTTGTGCCTGACATCCCCAGCGGCTTAAGAATGTCCTCCGTAACTTGAACTTCCCAGCTTCTGCCGTCTAGTTCCTCCAGCCATTGACCCAAAACCGCGTACATCAAATTTGAATAGCGGTGTTTCTCTTTGAAGGGGCCTTCGGAAGGGAGCAGGGGGAGTCGGTTCCGAATATACGCTTCCCGTGAGAGTCCGCAGCGAACCCAGTCCCGGGTATGGGGAGCCAAACCGGAAAAATGGCAGAGTGCATCCCTGGGGGTCATCTGTCGGGTGGCTTCGGAATCGGCCAATTCAAAGTAGGGAAGAACATCGATCAACGGGACGTCCAACATATTTTTGCAGGCGGGTACCAAGCAAAGGTGGGAGGTGAAGGTTTTGGTGACCGATGCCAAGGGAAACCGGGTGTCCGCCCCTGCAATATCACCGCCGAAAGCCGTCTCAACCTGGTGGAGGTCAAAGCGGCTGCAAACCCAGCCGGGGAGTTTTGCGTTTTCGGTATCAGTTGCAGAGGACATGGGAATGGTTGAACACGAAGGACGCTGAAAGTCGAGAATGGAAAAGTCCAACCTCGTCTCCTGCTTGCATTCCCGTAGATTCTGATTAAACAAATCCCATGCAAACAACAGATTTTACTCATACCCCCGATCGCAACCACACCGGCAGTCTCAAATGGCAAAAATATCAAGACCGCGAAGTGTTGCCCATGTGGGTGGCGGATATGGATTTCTTTTCTGCTCCCGAAATCATTCAGGATCTTCGCAAGCGGGTGGACCACGGTGTATTCGGTTATACGGTACCTTACGCCGAAGCGCAGAATGCGGTATTGAAGTATCTGAAACGGGAACACAACACCGAGGCCCAGGCGGATCAACTATGCTGGTTGCCCGGATTGGTACAGGGATTAAATCTGGTTTGTCGGGCCGCGGGTAAAGAAGGCGATGCGGTCATGGTGAATACCCCGGTGTATCCTCCTTTTCTCTCTGCGCCGATTTTTTCCAATCGGAAACGTATTACCTCCGAGCTCGTGGAAATGGCGGATGGCCGCTACACCTTTGACCGTGAGGGCATGGAAGCCGCCGTTACTCCGGAAACCAAACTTTTTATCCTTTGTAACCCCCACAATCCGGTGGGTCGGGTGTTCGACCGGGAAGAAATGGAATGGCTCCTGGACTTCTGTGAAAAACATGATCTGTGGATTTGTTCCGACGAAATTCATTGTGATTTAATTCTGGATGAAGAAGCGAAACATACGCCAATTCTCTCCTTGGGTGAACGTGCCGCCAAACGGAGTATTGTGTTCCTGTCTGCCAGCAAGACTTACAATCTGCCCGGACTTGCCTGTGCCTACGCGGTGATCCCCAATCCGGAAATCAGAACGGCTTTCCAAAAAGTTTGTCGGGGTATTATTACTGAAGTAAATTGTTTTGGCTATGCCGGTTTGATTTCTGCCTACACCAAGGGCGAACCCTGGCGTCAGCAGATGCTGCCGGTTCTGCGTGAAAATCTTCAGTTGATTGAACAGACCCTGGCCGGGAAATTACCTAAAGTAAAGATGCCCAAAATGGAAGCCACCTATCTGGCCTGGCTGGACTTCAGGGCATACGACCTCGAAAATCCTGTGCAGTATTTTGAGGAGCGGGGGATTGGGCTGTCCAACGGGATGGACTTTGGCGCTCCCAAAGGCTTTTTGCGCTTTAATTTTGGCTGCAGTACCGAACGGGTTCAACAGGGATTGGATCTAATCTGCGCCGCACTGGCTTAAGTTTGAAATGGCGTCGGATCAGAAATATTCAGTTAAAGTAAAACCCAACTCGTCACAGAGCCGGTTGGAAAAACAGGCCGACGGGACCTGGATTGCCTGGCTGAAATCCCCTCCGGTGGAAGGAAAAGCCAATAAAGAACTTCTGGCCCTGGTGGCCAAAGAAGCCGGGGTGTCCAAAAGCCGGGTGGAATTGGCCGGGGGCGGCAAGAGCCGGATCAAACGGCTACGGGTGAAATGAGTCCTGGACCTATCGCGATTTTTCCCCAAGCGCTGGGCTTGTCCCGGCGTGCGCCTGCCCGAAGGACGCCCCGGCGGCCAGGGGAGTATCCAAAGTTGACTCGTAGCATACTCTCACTCTCCCCCGCGCCACCCACCCCTGCGTTTTGCACCGCCACAGCGGTGCAAAACGCAGGGGTGGGTGGCGCGGGGGGTGGGTTGGAATTTATTTCTTCTTCATCTAGATACTCCGCATACCGCGCAAGCGCAGTACTTGGTTTCTCTGACGACTTCTTCAGTTACAAAAAGAATACGCCTCAATGTTTATGGGGTTTCTCTACCTAACTGGTTTGAAAAATGGGGAATGTCCTGTTCCATGATCAAGTTGACATCTAAAAGCAATGATGGTAAATTGCCATCATGATTAAAACACAGATTCAGATTCCTGACGAATTATACAAACGAGCAAAAGAAGTCGCAAAAGAACGTGAAATGTCTTTTGCGGAAGTTACTCGTCGTGGTTTGGAATATATTACTTCTGTTTACCCTCGCTTGCAGGATGAGCCTTGGGAATTGCCTCTTGTAAGGGATAGGGGAGGTAAAGGAATCACTCAGGAAGAAATTCGACAGGCTATTCAAAATAATCGTGAGCCGAAATTGTGATTTCATTTGATACCAATATTCTCTTTGCGGCCACAAACGAGCACGCCGAGCATCATACAAAAGCACGGGCGTTTTTACTTTCATATCAAAAGCAGTCAAATGTACTTATTTGTGAACTGGTTCTTACCGAATTATATCTCTTGCTAAGAACCCCGGCTGTGATGAATAATAATCCCCTTTCTGCAAGTGAGGCGGTTCACCTTGTTCAAAGATTCCGCCGGCACCCGCGATGGAGGCTCGTAGAAAATGCACCGATTATGGAATCTGTGTGGGAAATTGCAGTTTCGCCGGAATTTCCCCGTCGGGATATCTTCGATACCAGAATTGCACTTACTTTGCGTCACCATGGAGTCTCTGACTTCGCTACAGCCAATCTTTCTGATTTTCAAGAGTACGGGTTTAACAAGATCTGGAATCCTCTGAACTCGGATACTTAAGACCTTCAATTGACTTTTATTGTAGAAGAGGGAAGTTGGGTTCATGTCAAATTCTCCTTATCAACTGGCCTCCGATTTTCAACCGGCAGGCGATCAACCTCAAGCCATCGAAACCCTCTGTAATGGTTTGGATGAGGGCAAACGCTTTCAAGTGTTGGAGGGGGTAACCGGCTCGGGAAAAACCTTTACCATGGCCAATCTGATTCGGCACTGGGGTGGACCCACTTTAATTATATCCCACAATAAAACCCTGGCCGCACAGTTGTATGCGGAGATGAAACAATTCCTCCCCGAAAATGCGGTGAGTTATTTTGTCAGCTACTTTGATTATTATCAGCCCGAAGCCTATATCCCGACCACCGACACATTTATTGACAAGGATTCGAGCATCAATGAAGAGATCGAACGTCTCAGGCTGGCTGCAACCAATGCCTTGCTCAACCGCCGGGATGTGGTGATTATTGCTTCTGTTTCCTGTATCTATGGTTTGGGTTCCCCGGAAGATTATCAAAATATGCTGATCCATTTAAAGGTAGGCTGTGAAGTGGATCGGGATTCTTTTTTGGAAAAATTGGTGACCATTCAATATACCCGAAACGAAATGGAAAAATCGCCCGGTACGTTTCGGGTGCGGGGGGATACGGTCGAGTTGTATCCCAGTTATAATGAGGAAGGGGTCCGGATCAGCTTCTGGGGAAATGAAATCGAACGGATCCAACGATTTGATCCCTTGACCGGGGATGCCCTGGAAAATTTAAAAGAAATTCATGTCAGTCCCGCCCGTCACTTTGTGACGCCATACAAGAAAGTGGAAGATGCGCTTGGGGATATCGAAAAGGATATGGAAGACCGGGTGGCCGAGTTTGAGAAAGACGGAAAATTTCTAGAGGCGCAACGCATCCGTATGCGCACCGAATACGACCTGGAATTGCTCAAAGAGATGGGTTTTTGCAACGGGGTTGAAAATTATTCGCGGTACTTGACCGGGCGAAATCAAGGGGATCGACCTTTTACGTTGCTGGATTATTTCCGCGAAGACTTTCTCACCATCGTAGACGAATCCCACGTGTCGCTTCCACAGATTCGGGGCATGTACAATGGCGATTTGGCCCGGAAATCAGTGTTGGTGGAACACGGATTCCGTTTGCCCTCCGCCCTGGATAACCGTCCGCTGGCTTTTGATGAATTTATGCAATGCACGGGCCAGATGTTGTTTGTTTCCGCCACGCCTGCCGCTTTGGAAGTGGAAATGAGCGGTGGGGTGACAGTGCCGCAGGTCATTCGTCCCACCGGATTGGTGGATCCAGAAGTTGAGATCCGTCCTTTGACCGGCCAGATTGATGATGTGATGCACGAAATCCGGGAACATGCGGAACGGAAACAACGGGTGCTGGTTACCACGCTGACTAAAAAAACGGCTGAAGATTTGTCTGCTTATTTAGAGGCCTTAGACCTGCGCACCAAATATTTGCACAGCGACATTGATGCCATCGAGCGGGTGGAAATTATCCGTGCTTTGCGAAAAGGGGAATTTGACTGCTTGATCGGGATCAACTTGTTGCGGGAAGGATTGGATATTCCTGAAGTGGCGCTGGTGGCCATTTTGGATGCGGATAAAGAAGGCTTTTTGCGTTCACATACCTCCCTGATTCAAACCGCTGGGCGGGCGGCCCGTCATTTGGATGGAAAAGTGATACTGTATGCCGACAAGATTACCAATGCGATGCAGGCCCTGTTGGACACCACCGAAACCCGCCGCAAAATTCAATTGGCTTACAATCAGGAGCACAACATTACGCCCCGCCAGATCGTAAAAGAGATCCAGGACAGTTTGGCGATCCTCAAAACCGCAGAGGATGTGGAAGAGCAGATGGTCGCCGAATCCGGTGGCAGCTATGATGTCAAAGAAGTGCTGCGGGAAATGGAAAGTGAAATGGTGGCAGCCGCCAACTCCCTCGAATACGAACGCGCCGCCATGTTGCGGGATCAGATTACCGAACTCCGCGCGGCCTTGCCGACAGAAGCGGGAACTACGAAAAAAGGCAAAAGCAAAAAGCCTTTCAAATATCCCAAAGCGGGCAAAAAACGTTGAGGGTTTTCCCCTGATTTCGACCTGTTCTTTTCGGGCAGGGATGCCCTTACTCCAACATTGTTGTGGGAAATGGGGTGAGGGCATCCCTGCCCGAAAAGAAAATAGAACTCTCGGGAACGATGAACAGGGACATCCGAAAAAGATCGGTTAGGGTGTGGGACGCGAAGCGTTCTCACCAGCCGCTGGTTCTCCTCTGTCAAATTCTGTAGGCTCGGGTAGGTCTTCGGAATTCTTTATCACAATTTCTATTTTGCCCTCAAAATCACCGAACCCTTCCGGAAGTTCCGTATACACTATAATTTTGAAATGATTAAGACCTTTTGCAGAAATTTGGCTAACGCACTTTGCAGTGAACCCTGCTGAGACCTCCGGCTCGACGACAACTGCGAATCTCTGATCCGGATTCAAATCCGCCATCCTTTGAAGCACCAAATCAAATTTCTCAGGTGACAATTTTACGTCGTTTACTTTTACCAAACCCTCTCCCTCCGCATCCAAACCAAGAGTGAAATACAATTCTGAGCCATTGGTAATAAAACCAACAATGATAATGAACAGAGTGAGGGTTGTGTTTTTCATAGCGGAGAATGCTACGCTATCTGGACCGACGCAGGAGGTTCGGATGAGTGGCTCGTTGAATTATTTTCTATACACATCTTTTCTGTTCCCAACTTTTAATACGAGTACAATTAGAACAGCTTCTTGTATATCATAGAGTACCCGATAGCTGCCAATACGTATTCTGTGCGCAGTATCGTTTGTCAGTTTTTTGCAATCAGGAGGCCGGGGATTCTCCGACAGGGATTCAATTT
>CAKZLZ010000183.1 GCA_937127435.1 uncultured Verrucomicrobiota bacterium
CCGGTGTCTTTCCGGCCATCGACACTTCGGTGTTTAAACTCACACAACTCACCAATATGAAGGGACAGGTCGATTACCCCTTTTACTGGTCCAGCACATCCAACCCCATCGAAGGGAGTGATGGCGCGGTCGAAACCGGTACGGTTTATGCCTGGGTGCTTGCCGCGGGCTATAACACCGACCCTGCCGGAAACGATCTGCATGGCGCCGGCTCCATCGTCTTCACGCCGAAATCGGATGGCTATTTCAGCGAAAGAGATCCCGAAATCCACCGTTATAATTTCGTGCGCCTGGTTCGGGGCGGAAATGTTACGCTCACCCCCGGGGGAGACCCCGATGCCATAAACCCGGACCGCGTGGTCACATTCCAGGAGGGTGAAACAGGCCGGGGAGCTCAGGGAGGAGGTGGGGGCCCCGACCTGGCAGTTGCAGCTCAGAAATTGGGCATCAGCGAAGAAAAACTCAAAGTAACCTTGGGAGATCCCCAAAAAGGACCACCTGATTTTATAACCGCCGCACGCACTCTCGGCGTGACCGAAACCGCATTAATGGATGCCCTCGGAGCTCCGAGAAGTCAAAGGCAGCCCCCAGGCAAGCAACCGAACGAACGGAGGTGAATTCAGGTTTGCTGTAACCACGAATTCAGAGAGAATGTCAGCAAAGCTAATGAAAGCTATAATTGACAATCATGGCTCGCGTTCATACCTTTGTTTTAGATGACCGGTTCGGCCGTTGCCCCAACCCCAAACAGATAAATTTTAAACCACCCCAGCGCAAATCTTCAGCGAGCCCTATGGGCCGGAAAAGAAATATTGCGTTAAAATTAAAGGAATAAAACATGAAGTACTTCTTAGCCATATTGACCTTGGCCCTCCTCATCGGATGCGGACAGCAGGAAGAAATTACCGTTGTGGATGGCGGACAGGATCAACGCCCGATTGTCATCATGCAAGACGGGACGCTCATGTTCGATTCAGAACCCCTGTCTGAAGAGGCCTTGGTCACCATGATCAAAGAGCTGGTGGAAAAAGACTTTAACAGTGATTCGCCTTCTCAGTACTCCACTGTCATTTTAGAGGCCGAACCGGAAACCTCCGCAGATAAAATTGCCCGGGTGAAAGAACTGATTACAAATAACGGCGGGTTTGCGGATCCGGAAAAGGGTCTGTAATCAGCCCTTATCATCGACGTACTTCCAGGCGCCTTTGTGGCGCTTGAAACGGGAATGTTCATGTAACTCGTAACATTCGCCTTCGAAGTAATAATCGGCGACAAACTCCACTTTCCCGACTTTGTCATCCGGCCCGCCCTTGGAACTGCTGAGAATCCTCAAAAAGCTCCAGGTAATATTCTGCATGCTTTCTTTCAGTTCCTGCTGAAGAGCCGCGGTGCGCATGCGGGGATGGGTGGTGTCCAATATATAGTCCACCCGGCGAAAAAAGAAGGCGGAGTAACGGGAGCGCATCAGGATTTCAGCCGTTTCAGCTTTTGCCTTTCCGTAGTGATACGGCATACAGCATTCTTTATAAGGCAAGCGGCTTTTACAGGGACAAAGGGATTCTTCGCGAATGCGCGGCAAACGTTCCGGATCTTGAGGAGGAGTTTCAGTCATAAGATCTCCATAACTACGCTATCGCGGGCAGAGTTGAAAGCATAGATGCGGACGGACTATGCCTTTGCGGCCTTTCGTTTGGCATATTTCCGCTTTTTCCGCCACAGCCGGAATTTAATCAGGGGAATTGCATACTTAGAAGTGAGAAATCCCATGACCGCCATGCGGAAGGGTTTGCAACGCCCCGCCCGAAGCATGGAAGATCCTAAAAATTCGGTCACCCTTTCTTTGCGGGTCACATCCGCCGGCACCGTACGGTCATAATCGGGTACCGGACGACCTGCATTTTTCCAACGCTCCACCCGGATCGGGGCCAGTGAACCTTTGCGTTTGGTCTGCATTTTGTGGGTGGAGTAACTGGGGTCCTTGGTTACATCGACCAGCTCCAGATCCCCGTTTTCCACTGCGGACTTGATCAGGGCCTGTCCGGCCCCGGTACGGATAAGCAGACGGGAATGCTCTTTAAATTTGTACTCCCCGTCTTCATTCCGGGTCCAGGCATCACTCACCGAAACATCGGAAAATTCGTTCGATCCATCCAAACAGGTCTGACAGCGCTCCGGCATATACAGAGAAGTAAAATAATTGTAGGCCCCGTCTTTATAATTGGAATAATGCAAAGGTTTCGGCGGACGGTCATCTTTAAATACAGCGCGCATTTGCCCCGGCCAATCTCCTCCCCGGAACTGGAAATCTTTGATCTCATCTTTTTTGATTCCGCGCATGGACAACATTTCGGTGGTCAAATTCGGTTCCAGCGATCCTCCGCAAAACAAGCCGATCACGTACGGAATTTTCGCCGCCAACTCAGGATCCGCTTTCTGCAATTTGCGGAAGCCATGGGTCTGACAGGGCAAAATCGCGGCCGCAAATTTGCCTTCCCGCTTGCGCAGATCCGCCCACAATGCATTCATGGGCACGATGGAATAGCGGGAGCCCTGACTTTCACACAACTCTTCGTAGCTGGTGGCAATAAAGGGCTCCGCCCGCCAAGGTTTTTCATGATTCATGCGGGTGACCAGACAGCCATCCACCTGACCCGTTTTCAATAAATGATGCAACAAAGCCGTCACCATCCCTCCACCGGCCCCGCCCTTTCTGAAACGCTCATCGGTGGCATAGCCGACAAAAGTCTTTTCGACCTGACCGTCAAATCCGCGGTCCACAAAATGTTCTCCAAATACCTGCTCCGCCAATTCCCCGTACTTCACTTCCCCCCCCGGACAGACCTCTCCGCAGAGCCCACAGGCGGTACATTTCTTCAAATCCAACACCGGATATTTGTCATCCCCCAGGGTGATCGCGCCTTCAGGGCAGACCCCCACACAGCAGCCACTTCGGGCGCACAATTCTTTGGCTCCGAAAGCCACACTCAAAAATGGGGAATCAAGGGTAACCGGCTGAAGAGGTTTGCCGTCGGCACTCTGATAAGGACTGTTTTTCATGCTCCCCCTGCTATCCTCCCCACCGCTTTCACGCAAGTTTTTAGATGGGGAAGCTTCTACGCGGGATCAGGGAAAAGAACCGCCGCATGGAAATATTTCTTTTCCCGTATTGAAAAAACAATTTCTATTCCCAAAACCTTCTCCAAATTCCTCACAATCGACAAGCCAAGACCATAATGAGCGGAAGAAGTTCTGGATTCGTCTTTTTGCCAAAAAGGGTCGGAAATTCGTTCAAGATCCGCTTCACATAAATTTTCCACCTCATTCTCTATTTGCACACAAATTCCGGAAGCGGATTTCTGTAAACGACAAGAGACACGACTCCCGGGACGACCATGTGAGATGGCATTATTGAATAGATTTTGAAACAGGATTTTCAGCAATTCAGGATCCGACGTCACCACCCCAACCTTGTCCAGGTAAAGATCGATGTCCGCAAAAGTTTTGTTTGTCAGGTACGTTTCCAGAAAACCATTCAAGTCCACCGACTCAAAAGATTCCCTGGACACGCCCGGCGTCGAACGGCTAAGAAACAGCAAACGATTTACCAGCACTTCCATGTTCGTGGAAATCTCTTTCACTTCACTGAAATATCGAGCGACCTCCTCCTGATCCCCCGGATAACTTCCACCCATTTCCGCAATCAACTTCAACTCGGCCACCGGCGTACGCAACTCATGCGAGACATGAGTGCTAAATGACTTTTCCCGCGCAATTGTCATCTTCACCCGCTGCAGCAAAGAATTAACCGTATGTTCAATCTCCGCCAATTCTTCCGGCGCATCGACCAGCCGGATACCGTTATCCGTTTCAGCAGGTTCCACCTCCTTTATTTGAACATTCAAATCCCTTAAACTTTTTAAGCCATGCCGGACCAACAAACGGGTAAGAACCGCAATACCCGCCAGGAGAATGGCCGCCAAAGCGATAAATAACAGCGTCATTTTTTTCATTTCCTGCTCAAGCGGCATTCGGTCACGGGCAACTTTGATCGTAAGCACCAATTCTTCGGCATCCACCGATTCAGGAAGTTCATATTCAATTTCATACACCGCCACCGGAGATACCAACACAGATGAATTCGCCGGTTCTGGGTCCGGTTCCATCACCTCGACGGGCTCTACGGCCTCAGGTCTGGGTTCAAAGGAAGTCTGTACAACCCTCACATTGCCCAGATCCCCGGAATCCCAATTCAAAAACCGGATCGACCCACCCGGTTCAGGGATATCCGGCAAAGAAACACCCTGAGAGGAAGGTGACTGGGCAATTATCGTTCCGTCAGGAAGATAAAAATCAAAGTAATGCCCCTGCTGTAAAAACTCCGGCATCAAATCGCTAAAGAAATCGATATCGATTTTGCGCCCTTCTATCTCCACCAGAGATATCATCGCTTTCATTTGCGATTCCAGAGTAAGATCAAATTCCCTCAGACTCTGGTAGCGGATGTAGTGCAAAAACAATGCACCGCAGATAAGTAAATAGATGCTGATCGCCAGCGCGACCCCCCGCGAGATTCTTGACTGAATTGATTTCATAGAGCCTCCAACAAATAACCATATCCCCGGCGGGTCACCACCCGCACAGACTCTCTCCCCAATTTTTTTCTTAACGTGCAGACCAGGACTTCAATCACTTTCGAATCGGTTTTATTATCCGCGCTTTGCAAATACTCAGCCAACCGGTTTTTGGAAAAAACTTGTCCGGGATTTAGCGCAAGCCGCTCCAAAATCGCATATTCCCCCGGAGTCAGCGGCAATTTCGCCTCATCCCGGTACGCCTGTTTCTCTGCCGTATTGAGGCGCAGTCCCCCAAACAAAATATCCGGATTTTTGGCCTGATGCCCCCGCCGCACCAACGCGGCAATACGCGCCTTTAATTCTTCGAAAGAAAAAGGTTTCACCAAATAATCATCCGCCCCCAATCGCAGCCCCTCTACCCGGTCTGAAACCTGATCCCTGGCAGATAAAATTAACACATGGGTTTGACGTCCCTGCTTCCGTAATTTTTTCAGCAAGGTTAACCCATCCATTCCGGGGAGCATCAGATCCAAAATGATCACATCAAAATGATGATGGAGCGCGAACAAAAACCCCTCTTCACCATCCGTGGCACTTTCCACCGTATACCCGCAATGGCGCAAACCATGTGTGAGCGCATGTTGCAACCGGGTAGAGTCTTCAATGATGAGAATTTTCATAACAAGTTTTTTCCTAACAGCTTCCGGAAAAGACTACGACACAAATTTCGTCGAAGGCCCCCAAAGGGCGGATTTAGGTATTTTCCGATGAGATCTTAAGCAAACCTTAAGTTTCACCCGCTAAAAAGGAAATTTTCATCACCCCGACTCTCCCTCATCTTATGGACAATTCCCCCAAGACAACCTTCACCCTGCAACCGGCGCAACAACGCGGATTGCGCTGGATATTCTTCATATTTCTTACCCTGCGGGTTTTAATGCTTTTTAACGTCCCGCTCACCGACACCTCGGAAGCCCGCTATGCAGAAATGGCGCGGAAGATGTTGGTGTCCGGCGATTGGGTCATGCCCCAGTTTTCAGAAGGGGTCGCGTTCATGGGCAAACCCCCTCTTTACGTCTGGCTTTCCGCGGCTGGAATGAAACTATTCGGCATCGATGAATTCGGGAGCAGGATCGGGATTTTTCTTGCCGGAATGGCGATGCTCGCGGTCATTTACTTTTGGCTTAAAAAATTAAAAGGGGAGGATTATGCCCTCCTCGCAAGTTTCATTATCCTCAGCACCTCCGCCATCTATATTTCGATCGGATGCGTTTTAGCGGACTCGGTACTGTGGATCGGCACCACCCTGTCCATGATCGCAGCCTGGAATCTCTGTTCGAATGAAAATAAATCTTCTCTTACCCAAGGACTTTTGTTCTTTAGTGGACTCGCGATCGGCCTTCTCGCCAAAGGACCGGTTGCCGTTGTACTTACAGGTCTCTCCCTGTTTTTTTGGTTAACATGGCAACGAAAATGGAAAGTCTTCTGCAAACGACTTCCTTGGGTAAGAGGTTCATGTTTACTGGCTGTCACTGTGATCCCTTGGTATGTAATGGCTGAAATTCACACTCCGGGGTTTCTTCGTTATTTCCTCTGGGGTGAACACGTTCTCCGATACCTTGATTCCGGCTGGGACGGGGATCTATACGGCAACGCCCACTCCGAAGTCCTGGGCACGATTTGGGTTTATGCACTGGTGTCCTTTCTTCCATGGTCCTTCATGCTGCTTCCCGCGCTGCGCCACCCCCGGAAATTATGGAGTCAACTCCCACATAATCAGCGCGCATGGGTTTCATATCTCATTTGCTGGGGGTTGAGCCCAATGCTGTTTTTCACTTTTGCAACCAATGTCCTGCCCGCATATATCCTTCCCGCATTGCCCGCACTGGGTATATTGGTCATCGAAATACACCTGCACCCCACCCGGCAACCTCTGGTCACCCCCCTGCGCCGTAAAATCTTTTATGGCGCTTCAGCTGTCGCCGGCATGCTCTATCTATACATTTACGTCAGCATGAGTTTCACGGTGGATCTGGCAAACAAGAAAAGCCATAAGTGGATCGTAAATCGTATTCACCGGGAACAACGGGGAGAAAGCTACAATCTTAATGTCTGGCGTTATCGATATTATTCAGCTGAATTTTATAACGGGGGGAATGTCACCCGGTTAAATGATCTATCCGATTTTCAGTCAATCTCCGGCAATCATGAAAAAGATTATCTCTCTATTCGAAAAAGCGCACTCAAAGAACTGCCTCCTTCCATTATAAACCGGTTTAAATTCCTGGGTGTCTACCGAAATGATCTGCTTTTTGTTGAATACAACGACCGGGAAATCGCCCGGCAATCCTCCTACCGTTTAAGATTACTCTAAGCGATGAATACAGTTCATCGTTATCTATTACGTGATTTCGTCACGGTCTTCTCCATGTCGATGATGGTGACCACGCTGGTGCTCTATCTCGGCTCGGTTATGAAAGCATTGGACTACATCGCGCGCGGAGTTCCCGGCGCACTGTTAATCAAAATCTTCACACTGAATGTTCCGTATATTTTGACTCTCAGTATTCCGGTTAGTTGCCTGGTCGCCAGCCTTTTACTCTTCAACCGTCTCTCTCTTGATGGTGAAATCACCGCCATGCGCGCCGGCGGGATGCGTACCCGACAAATCATCGCCCCCATTCTTTTCGCTTCGCTTCTACTGAGTTTCCTCTGCATCCTCATTCATACCCGCATTGCACCGGATAGCCGATTCAAGTTACGGCAGGCATTGGTAAACGCCTATGAAATAGATCCCATGGATTTATTGGAGGAAGGTCGATTTGTCGAATTCCCGGGGCTGTCCATTTGGGTGGACCGGAAAAACAACAATCATTTAGAAGAGATCGAAATACACGAACGAAACACCAAAGGCGAACTGCTCCAAATTATCAATGCGCAAAACGGGGAGATTCAGAGCCAAAAAGATTTTCTTGAAATGAGAGTCACCCTACACGACGCGCAAGTTCAATATGCCAACCCGGATGATCCCAAAGGCTTCCTCAATGCCAAAGTGGTCGACATGGAAAAATACGTCTTCGACCTCACCTATGAAGACTTACTCAACCAGACAGCTCTCTCCCGAAACATCGGGGATATGCGGCTCAAGCAGCTCATGGGTGTCGTTAAAAATACGGACAAAACGTTTGCAAAACTCGATCCCGTCAAAAAAGAAAAAATGCGCATGCGCGCCCTGGTGGAAACACATAAACGACTGGGCCTCAGTCTGGGATGCATCAGCTTCACCCTTATCGGTATCCCCCTGGGAATGAACCGGAGCCGCCGCGAATCCAATAGGGGAATCCCGATTGGCCTCAGTATGGTTCTCGTTTTTTACACCTTCATTTCTGCAGCCGACAGTTTGCGATACTCTCCCTGGCTCTACCCCGATTACCTGATTTGGATCCCGGTGCTGCTTTGTCAGATCACGGGAATCTGGATGATCCGAAAACTCCGTTAAACTCCCGCCATCATGATCTCCCCTCCACACTTCCGTGCTTCCGCCCGGGTACTTGTAACTCTGACTTTTATTTATCTGTTTGGATTCGGATCCAGAGGACTCAACGAACCCGACGAAGGCCGTTATGTCAATATCGCGTTGGAGATGCTTGAACCCGGCCAAGATAAATGGGATCCGCAACTTTCCGATGTGGGACATTACGACAAACCTCCCTTGATCTACTGGGCCACCGCCCTCAGCCTTCAACTGGGCGGGCACCGGGAATCCGCAGCCAGATTTCCGTCCCTGTTAGGAGCGGTAATGACACTTATCGGCATTTTTTGGGCAGGATACCGTCTTTATGGTCAACGAACGGCCTGGCTCGCGCTCTGGATGTCAGGAACCCTTCTCCACATCTGGGCCTTGTCCCGTCTATTAAGTCCGGACATGCTTCTTTGCGGATGTTGTACCCTCGCCATCGCCGCCTGGGCCGAAACCCGTCACCGGCAAAAGGCCTGCCCCTTTTATGTTCTCCAAGTTTTCTTCTGGGTACTGGCATGGTGGACCAAAGCGACCCCGGCATTGGTTCCATTTGCCGGCCTCACCCTTTACACCCTTATAAGTAAAAATCCGATTGACCGCAAAGCCCTCCGGCCCGCCACCACCTTCGCGCTTATTCTATTGCTGGGATCCCCCTGGTATATTTATATCATCTGGAAGCACCCCGAACTCACGGATTTTTTCTTCAAACGGGAATTGGCCGGACGCATTACCGGACATGAAGACGGAAGACGGGGAATCCTTGGATTTCATTTATTCGTCGCCCTCCTGGTGTGGCTCCCATGGTGGCCCTACGTCGTCTTTCAGCGTTTTCGGGAACGCGGCCGACGGTCACTGCAAGGACTCTTCATCCTCAAGAATTTAAAAATGGAAGGTTTCATGGTCTGTTTCGGCCTTTTGGTTTTCAGTTGCATCTCTTCCAAACTCCCCACCTACATTTTGACCCTCAGCCCCTGGGCCACCCTGCTGATGGCCCGACAACTTCCCCAAGGAAAATTCCCCTGGTTCCCCGGACTCGCCGCGATCGTGCTCTACCTTTCATTTTCCTCTATCGCCCCCCGCTACGAAACGTCTTTGGACAAAAATTCCAGCATGAAGCTTCTCTGCAAAACCCTGGAAAACGAAAACGCCCAAACCCTGATCTCCCTCCGTCATTTTTCCGGATTGGAATTCTATTGGCCTGAAGAAGATATTCTCTATCTGGTGGATGCCCCTATTCAAAATACGGAAGATCTCGGCAAAGTCGCCGGACATTTCTTTAAAAATCCGGAACTTATAGAAAACTTGCCCGATAAAAGCTGGGTCCTGGTCCTGGAACGCGACCTGAAAAAATTGCAGAATTGGGATACGGTCCTGCAACGGGATCAAGAAATTCACCAGGGGAATTTTCTGTTAATTCCGCTATCCATCTGATGCATTTCTCTTTAGAGTGAATGAAATCTTTTCCTATGCCACAACCTTCTTTCCATCTCCCTCCCATTCTTCAACTCATGCGGCCCCACCAATGGTCAAAAAATGTGTTGCTCTTTTTTCCGTTGGTACTGGCCCACCGCCTGCAGGAACCCGCTCTTTTTCTGACCACCTGTTTGGCCGCCTTCGCGTTTTCACTGATGGCATCCTCGGTGTATGTTTTAAATGACTATCTGGATGTGGAAGCCGACCGGAAACATCCGGAGAAAAAAAACCGTCCTCTGGCGGCGGGAACCGTTCCCCTCTCCTGGGCCCCCGGCATAGGCGGCGGACTCTGTCTGCTGGCTTTGGCCTTGGCCTTCACCTGCTTTCCCCCCATGTTTGGTGGACTCCTGGTGGCCTATTTACTGGCAAACCTTGCTTACAGCAGCATGCTGAAACACATTCCGGTTCTGGATACGGTCTTTCTCACCCTGATGTTCGTACTGCGCATCTACGCGGGCGGCGTCGCCGGAAACATCCCCGTCAGTGTTTGGTTGCTTACCTTCAGCCTGTTCTTTTTTCTGTCTATCGCATTCGCCAAACGGGTTCAGGAATTACAATTGGCGGTGCAGGCTGCCACTTCACCCGATCAAAAAATCCGCGGGTATCACACCAGCGACCTACCCTGCATCAGCCAATTAGGCATCGGGTCCGGTCTTATGTCTGTTCTGATATTGGCCCTTTACATGAACAGTGAAGAGATGATTCAGCAATATAAATCCCCCCTGTATCTCTGGTTACTCTGCCCCATCATGTTGTTCTGGATCGGACGCTTCTGGTTGCTGACCCTGCGGGGGCACATGTTGCACGACCCGATCCTGTACGCACTGAAAGACAAAATCAGCTACCTCGTCCTCGCCGCGGTAATGGCCATACTCCAAATCGCTTATTGGGTTTAAACGGCCTTGAATCAGGGTCCGAAAACAGGGTCAAAATTTAACTATTGACATTGTTTTCAGGAAACAGGACAATCATTTCATTATGAAAACCTATTTTATCTCGATCCCGCTCCTTTTGCTGGGGGCAAGCCTCTCCAGAGCTCAAACCACTTTTTCTTATGGAAGAGAGATCCCTTATCCCACTGAGTTCAAAGTAAAACAGAACAATTCGAATGCCAATAACGGCGGAAATCCTAACGCCCGGACCTATCTCCCCACCGTAGAAGCTTCCGGATTCGAAACCCGTAAAACCGGCACCTCCAACAACGTGCAATCTATTGCGGTCTCAGGCGTGATGCATGTGCAACGCAGTGCAAACGGTCAACAAATCGCTGTACTCAAGCCCAACAATGGCACCCCGCTCAAAGTGACCACCGGCTCGGTCTTTAAATGGAACGGTCACATTCTTAAAGCGCTGGGACTGAAAGACGGGCAATATTTGGTCTACGATATGACCAACAAAAAAACCTACGCGTTTAACAGCCCCTGATCCTCTTTCCTTACCAATCGTTCCAAAATGAAGGCCCGAACGGCCTCGGCATATTCCGGTGATGTTTGCCATCCCGCTTCCGCATGGGTACCGGTCAGCTGATAAAACCCCGCCGGGTTCGGCACCCGCCGGTACAAGGCCTCCCCCATGTCAAAAGGAATGGTTTCATCTTCCGGTGAATGTGCCATGATCACCGGTGCTTTCACTGCGGCAATGCGCAAGTCCGAGCGAAAGGGATGCCGGCAGGTGATTCTCGGAAGTAACCAGGGATAAAAGCGTAAACCCACATCTAAAATCGAGGTCATGGTACTCTCCAAAATCAACCCGCGGATGGGGAGTTTTTCCGCAGCCTGCAAAGCAACCGCCCCGCCCAAAGACCGTCCATAGATAAAAATCGGCGGATTCTCCATCCCGGCTTTGATCTTCTCGCGGGCGACTTCATAAGCGGCACACACATCCAACCCGGTTCCCTTCTCACTTGGGAGCCCTCCGCTATTGCCGTAGCCACGGTAATCGAACAAAAAGATATGCAAAGGCAGGTCCTGTAAATCTTCAGGAATCCACAACCGGTCAGAAACATTTCCTGCGTTGCCATGGCAAACCAATAATACGCCCCGCGCATCTTCTTTCGGAAACCACCAGCCATGCAGAGAGGTTCCGTCCTCGGAACAAAACTCGACATCTTCAACCGCTAAGGCTGTATCTTCCTTTTCTGCGCGAAAGGTTCGGGAACGCCGGAAAATCAGATGGTTTCCGTATGCCTGCAACAAGCACCACAAAACCGCCAAGGTTCCAAGAATCCATAATCCGCCCAAAAAGAAACTCACAGGCAGGCTTCCTTGCCACAGCGGGCCAGGAACGAACAGCCCTGCTCTGTCACCACCACCGTATCTTCAATCCGGACGCCACCCAATCCTTTATAATACAGACCCGGTTCAATGGTAATTACCTGCCCGACTTCTAAAGGACCGCCCATGGGACTGACCGAAGGCGCTTCGTGGATTTCCAATCCGACGCCGTGTCCGGTGGAATGGATAAACCCTTGCGGCACGCCGTCTATCATCCCGGTCTCAAAGCCTGCCGCCACAAACTGCCGGCAAATTTCGTCATGAATTTCTTTTCCCGTCACCCCGGGTTTCACTTGTGAGAGGGCATTTTTCTGTGCTTTCAACACCGTTTGGTACTGCCGCTTTTGATCCGGACTCGGGCGGCCTTTCATGACCGTGCGGGTGATGTCTCCCCAGTATCCCGAGACTTTCGATTGCGGAAAAATATCCAGCACAATCCATTTTCCGGCATAAAGCGCTCCGTGGCCCCGTTCATGGGGGTCCACACCCTGATCTCCACCGGCCACAATAATTTCTTCCGCCACACAGTCCGCATCCAACAGGACCCTCTCAATTTTGCGGCGGAGCACTTCCGAAGTTAATAGCGACCCGTCGGCTTGCACCAACCGGTTTTTTTTATCGATTTCACTTTCACGAATACAGGTAAAAGCTGCCTTCATGGCCGAAACCGCAGCCCGTTGACTGGCCCGCAGATGCCGGATTTCTCTGTCATTTTTCACCAAACGTTCCGGAAACAATGGCCTGCGCATCACCCGCACCCGAAGCCCGGCTTTTTCAAGATCCTTTACCAACCCAACCGGACAAACCGGGCTCACAGAAATCTGTTTTAAGCCCAAATGTTTGATCAAACCCGCCGCCTGTTTCCCCAGGCTTTTCCTCGCATTCGCCTTTAGATTTAAAGAATCAACCGTGTGGCACTTTACCCCTCCGCCCAAAGCTTTTGCCCGCCCCAATTCGAGCATAGATATCAATAAATGCTTTTCCTCTCCCCTTTGTACATACAAAAAGGGATCCGGTGCGGTAAATCCGCAGGCATAGCGTACATTCACCGCATCGGCTCCGCCACCCACTAACAGCAAATTTGTTCGGTTTTTTGAAGTTTTCATCGCTTATATTTTCCTCAAATACTTATGGCCCACAGTCGCTAACAAAACAAAAGTTTTATTTTAACAAAAAGATCAGTCCTCTTTATCTTGTGTCTTATTTTTTCCGCAACCACAACCTGTAGTAGTAAGATTTTTTCTTTCTTTCTTTGGATTTAATCAGCTTGTCCACACCCCCAGATTCAGTTTAAGGTGAATGCCTTGGAGGGTGTCCCCCGGATCAAACCGGTGGAGCTTACGCTCTCCGTAACTGATTTTTCATGTTCGGTACAGGTAATTAACGGATTGTAGAGTATAGGTGAATCGTTGAGCGAAGAGAGTAAATTTTATACTAAAGAAACAGCACCTGCCATCATGGACCAGCATGATCTCTGGCAGAAAGTTTGTGCGTTGCTCAAATCGTCTTTGACTGAAGACGTTTATGACCGATGGATTGCGGTAATCCAACCCGGCCGCTTCATTGACGAAGAACTTCTCGAACTGCGGGTCGCCAGCGACTTCTATTCCACTTGGCTTGAAGAAAATTATGTCCCCATGATTTCCGATGCCTTTGCGGCGGTGACCGGGAACCGGATTCGTTTTTCCCTGGTCGTGGATCCGAGCCTCCGCTCCGATGCCCGCGAATCCTATCAACTTACCCCGGCCAGCCCGGAGCCCGAAGAAGAGGCATTGCCCTCTCCCGCCAAACGTCAGCAACAACGCGCCCAGGCCTGTGACCGTGCCAGTCTGAACCCGCGCTATGTTTTTGAAACCTTTGTGGTCGGTTCCTCGAACGATTTCGCCCATGCGGCCGCCATGGCCGTCGCCCAGCAACCGGCCCGCGCCTACAATCCGCTGTTCCTTTACGGAGGCGTTGGCCTCGGAAAAACCCATTTGATGCAGGCCATCGGAAATTTTGCCACCAGCAACAATGCCGCCTGCCGGGTTTGTTACCTCTCTTCTGAAAGCTTCGTAAATGAATACATTGACGCGCTCCAGAACGGAAAACTGCCCCAGTTCAGAAAACGTTTCCGCAATGTGGACATTCTCCTGATTGACGATGTGCAATTCCTCGCCGGCAAAGAACGTTTGCAGGAAGAGTTCTTCCACACTTTCAATGCCCTGTTTGACGGCCACAAACAAATTGTGCTGACCTGTGACCGTCCGTCCACGGAAATCCCCGGTCTCGAACGCCGTTTGGTGTCCCGCTTTGAGTGGGGACTGGTCACCGAAATTGATGCCCCCGAATTTGAAACCCGCATGGCCATTCTCCGTAAAAAAGCGGAAATGATGAAAATCGAAGTCAGCGATTCGGTCATTCACTTTATTGCCGAACGCATTGCGGCCAATGTCCGCCGCCTCGAAGGCGCGCTCATTCGTGCAGCCTCCTTTTCGTCGCTTACCAACCGGGTACTGGACAATGAGTCTCTGGAGCGCCTGCTCCGCGACAGCCTCGATGACGAAGCGCCTGCGCCGCTGACCATGGAGCGCATTCAGCGTACAGTCGCCGACCATTTTGACATTCGCTACAGCGACATCCTCAGTCGCAAACGCCCGGCCAACATTGCCCTGCCCCGCCAGGTCGCCATGTACCTTTGCCGCGATCTCACCTCCCATTCCCTGCCCACCATCGGGGATGCCTTTGGTAAAAATCATGCGACCATTTTACATGCCTGCCGCCTGATTTCCCAAAAAGAAAAAGATGACAGCATGCTGAAGCAGTCCATGGCCACCATTCGCGAAACGCTGATCCGGGATTCCCGCGCCGCGAACCGCTGATTTTTGAAACACCCCCGAAAGTTTAAGCCTTTGCCCTTGTCATTTTGAGTCTCTAAGGATGCACCTCGAATCCTCAGGCCGAGACAAAGCTCCCGAAGACGTTTAAGTAATCTGAAAATCCTTTGTAATCAGGGGCGTTACGCTTAGAGCATTTTCGGTTTAATTTTACTTATTGCGGCTGTAAGTCGCACTCTCCAAGAGTGCCGGTCCGTCAGGGCCGGGTGTAAATAGTAAAATACATTTGAGCCCTGTATGGGCGACCCTCTATCTGCAGGACCTACCCGTGAGAG
>CAKZLZ010000184.1 GCA_937127435.1 uncultured Verrucomicrobiota bacterium
AAACTCACCGAACTGGGTTGAGCAGGTGCCGTCGTAGAGCCTATATTAAAAATACGGCTCGCGTCTCCGGCATCGATGGTTACGCCAGCTGCCGTGGTACCCGCATCAATACTCAAATCTTGAGTACTGGGGATCACAATTTCTCCGTTGCTTAAGCTGATGGTATGATTTTCACTGGTAAATACGCCGGGATCGAACGCAATGATCATTCCCGGAAGAGGGTTTGTGACCGTAGCTTCCACAATAGCATCCCGAAGAGAGATATCCCCTACTGCAATTCCATCCATTTCATCGGCGAGCGTATTTACAAAAAGTACCGTGAGCTCCACCGCACCGATATCAAGGGCCGCACCAAAATATCGTGCGGAACCACGCTGATCCGTGCCGCCAGGATCGACCGTGTCACCGGCATTTACTGCAGGAGAAGAAAGGGTTGGAGGCAGGGTCAGCGTCGGTCCTCCGTAGTCCCCCAAGGGTGAAAGCTGTGGAGAGACACCCGTCTGATCCCCGGCCTCATTAAAACGTGCGACTGCATTTCCACTTCCGATGAGGTTGTACCCTAAACTCACAAAGCTGTCGGCATTTGCGCCCAAATAATCAACATCACTATTGGTATTTCCCGCGATAATGGAAGTATTTATTTTCGTTTCAGTCCCAGTGGTCGTGAAATTTTTAATGCCACTTCCATTACCCGGTACAGCCGTATTTCCCGTGATCGTGCAATGGGTGAGCTCCACCAATCCTTTTGCATTATAAATGGCCCCGCCATTGTTCGCGGTCGCCGTGTTATTAAAGAAAGTGCAGTTTGTGGCCGCAGTTTTCCCTGTTCCCGCAGTGACCGAGGAATAAAGGCCTCCACCCTCATCGGCCGTATTATTCATGACCGTGGATTGGGTTAGCAGCAACGTTCCCCCATTGTTATAAATCGCGCCACCCGCATTTTCGGCCACATTCTCACGTAGGGTCGATTGATGAATACTTAGTGTTGCTCCCGAATTCATGAAGATCGCGCCGCCACTGTCATCGCTTGCCCCATTCATCAGCGTGAGGGAATCTATTGAAATCGTACTGTTATTCGCGACTTCAAAAATCCGGTCGTTCTCATTTCCATCAATGGTCATCCCTCCCTCAAGCGCAGAGGCATCCATTCCCACATCTTTATCCAGCAGAATCTGCCCGGAGGTCAGCAGAATACTTTGCTCCTCCAGATCTGTATGAAAGGTGACATCAAATCCGGGCGTGGCATGCAGCAAGGTTTCCCGCAAAGAACCCGCCCCGTCATCATTCGTATTCAGGACAATACTGGGAAGCGTGTCTACCGCACCACTATCCTGTCGGGCTCCTCCGCCCGACTTACGGGTAAAGCCCCGCTGATCTGTGGCCATTTGACCTTGCCCGCCATTTTCAAACGCAGGAGATCCGGAAAGCGGTGGCATGGTTTCGGTGGGGCCCCCATAAAAACCCAAGGGAGCCAGCATGGGGGAGGAAGAGATTTGATCCGAATTTCCATCAAAATCGCCGGCGGCATTCCCGGTACCGATCACATTATAATTATCGCTGTCGAAACCACCCGTCGGGTCTGAACCGAGCCGGGTCACATCCCCTTCTGTATTTCCGGAAACAATACAGCCCTTCACTACGATCTGACTATTGGTAGCCGTAATATTTGCCACCCCGCCTCCCCCATCCGTATTCGGAATCGTAATCGTATTCTCGGTTATGGTGCAATACTGTAATTCCATGCTGCCCGATCGCTGGCAAATAGCACCACCACTTCCTCTGCTGCTATTTCCAAAAAACGTGGAATTACGAATGACCGTATTCGCAGAAGCCACATCGGTTATGGAACAGATCGCCCCCCCTAAGCTTGAAGCAAAGTTTCTCTCAAACGTAGAATTCGTAACCGTTAGGTTGCCATCATCATTGTAGATCGCCCCGCCCCAATAAGCTCTATTGTCTTTAAAGGTGGCCCGATTGATCGTGAGCACCGCATTGCTGTTTAGCAGAATCGCCCCCCCTAAATCATCGTTCCCGTACGCAAGTCCGCCTCCATTCATAAAACCAACCGAGTCGACCGAACAACTCGTGCCGGTGGCAAACTCCAAAATTCGGGAAACGTCATCATTTCCCGCATCTATCACAATACCTTCTGGAAGCGACGAGGCATCGATTTCTAAATTCTTGTCTATCACGATGGGATCTGAGGTCAGGGTAATGGTTTGACCGGACAAAGATGCATGAAACGTAATGGTGTCGGTGGCCGAGGCTTGTGAAATAATCTTACGAAGCGAACCACTCCCTGCATCATTGGTATTGGACACTTCTCCGGCCTGTCCCGAAGCGGCGCCCCCCCCAAAAAAAAATATTAAAAAGAAACACTTCAATCGTTGAGAGGAGGACCGTTTGGCATTCATTGACTTTAACCTTCGCATATGAAATGCGTGATACTTCTGAAATTTTGGGTTCGCTTTACAAAAAAAATACCCCTTCCACTTCTGCGGAGGATATCCTTCAAGGTACCAGAGATTTTCAATCTTCTGATGTCAAGGCTTTGCAAAAAACAATATAGCTGTTTTCTATCAGTCTACATCTTTGTCATTCACACAAACTGTATCGTTTGTAATTTTCCGGTAATTCACAGGCAAAGCTCCGCCGGCGGATGCCCTTCCATCCGGCAGGTTTTTTGAATCGACTCGCTTCTAAATATCTTTGACGGTCTTGAGAATATTCCGGGCCTGGTCGAGCACCAGCTCCCCACGGGTGGGCTCTTTATTCTCAGGGTTGTGCCAGGCCTGCTGATATTCCTTGAGCGATTGCGGCAGACGATCCAGGATGGCGTGAAGCGCTTTCACTTCTTTGCGGAAGCTTTCCGGATTCAAACTGATCCGGTTTCCGGTCTGGGCCGCTTTCACCGCCAAACGCTCTTCCGCAAAAATGGGATGCGCAGGCGAGATCTGACAGTTGTAGGCCCGCACCTTTTCCAGTCGGGTCATATACCCTTTCAAATTCCGGGCCAAAGCCTGGGTCGCAGCCGGCGCTTCTTCAACTGTCAGCTCAAAACCTTTTTCCAAATCCACTTTTCCGCAATCAATCTCCAATGCGGCCTGATCGCCGTCATAGGACCACTTGCCATCAGAAACAGAAACCGGCGGCGCAAATCCTTCCAGCACCAAAGACAGATTCCGGCTGGCCTTATAGCCTTTGTAAAATCCTTTGGCCGCTTCGATGCGGATTTGCCGGAGGTTGCCGGTCTTGGCATGGGTAAGCTGAATTTCCAGACTGTCACCATTTTGCCAGGCCTGACTTTCTCCGTCATCTTCATACAGCGAAGCCGAACCGGATTTGCCGGGGAAAATACGGAACCGGATTTTGGGATAAGCGCCGGATTTCAAACGGGTGGTCGCAGGCTGTTCGGGGATCACCGTGCCGGGACGCACAAACACCGGCACTTCCTCCAGCGTATAGCGGCGTTTATGCACACCATCTCCCTTCAATAGAGATCCGGTCGCGGTATCAATCCAGTTTCCTTTGGGCAGCCACACGCGGACTTCCGCGGTTTCGCTTTTTTCATCCATGGGCTGCACCACCGGCGCCACCAACATGTCGTCGCCAAACATATATTGATCTTTATATTTGTAGGCCTCCGGCGCTTTGGGCCAATCATAATACATGGGCCGCAACAGAGACACCCCACTGTCCACAGCTTTCCGCATGTTGCCATAAATATAGGGAACCAGTTCATAGCGACGCTCCAACATGCGGGACATCACCGAGCGGGCAGGATCAGGGAAGTGGAAAATCCGCCGTTCGCAATCCGGCGCTTTAGAGGTATGGGTGCGGATGATCGGAGAGAAAATCCCGAATTGAATCCACCGCGTATACAATTCCGGGGTCAAGTCCCCAAGCATGTGTCCGCCGATGTCGTGACTCCAGGTTCCAAACAACACGTTGGAAGCCGTGGCGGTGAACCAGGGTTGATAGGCCAAAGATTTCCAGGTCACAATGGTGTCGCCGGAAAATCCGACCGGCATCCGGCCTGCCCCCACCCCGCCAAAACGGCTGAAATTGAGTGCCCGTTTTTCCGGTCGATTGGAAATTTGATCCTGCCAATGCAGTTCATTAATCCAAGGCAAGGTATCTAAATTGGGGAGGTTCGCTCCCTGATTTCCCTGTTGCCAATCCATCCACCAAAAATCCACCCCCATTTTTTCCATCGGATGATGCAGGCATTTAAAATAAGCCCGCATGTAATTCGGGTCGCAAATATCGAGCGGAATCCGTTTGGCCCCTTCCACTTCCCGCCCCAGCAAACGATAGAGTTTATGATGTTTTTCCGGCAGATCCTCAAGATCGGACGGCTTAAGCCCCATCTCTTTCATCATATCAGGGAAGGCGTCTTCAAAGTCCAACACCCCTTCCGCCGGATGTAGATTCAAAGTAATTTTAATTCCCTTCTTTCTCAGCCAGCGCAGCAACCCCTGTGGATCGGGGAAGAAATCAGGGTCCCAGGAATACCCGGTCCAACCCATCTTGTGCCAGTCCATATCGATCACCAACACATCCAGCGGAAGATTCATGCGGTCAAAATCCTCCACCAACTGCTTCAGTTCCTTATCGGTGTAGGCCCAATAGCGACTGTACCAATAGCCCAAGGCATAGCGGGGAGGCAGTGCCTGCTTTCCGAAGATCAAAGATGCATCCCGCAAGGCATCCTTGTACGCCAAACCATACCCGAGAAAATAAAGATCCTGACGGGTTCCAGCCTCACGCTCACGCACCCAGGGTTGCCAGTCACAGGCCACCGGATCGAGTACTACGGATTGACTTTCGTCCACCACCGCCCAGCCGCTTCTGGAAATCAAACCGTCTTCGACGGGAAGCTCCATCCACTCTCCCTGCCAAACAGCCTTGCCACCATAATGCTCCTCTAAAACGGGCAGGTCCGGATTCATTATCTTTTTATCCAACAATTTTTTGCGAACCCCACCGTCATACTCATCCAGCGTTTTGGCAGTGCCTTTGAGATTAAGTTTGTCTTTTTTGCCGGGCCACCACTTGCCGGTTTTACCATCCAGTTTAAACGCAATACTCAGGTTCTTCTTCGAAAACTTTTTTCCATCCCGGTGATAGGTCAGGGTGAGAAAACGGGTTTTTAAAGTGAGCTTATCCCCTTTTTCCACTTGGGTAAAAGAAACGAAATCGGTGCTGCGGTTGCAAACACTGAGCGTCGCCAAATCTTCGAAAACGCCATCCTCTGCCCATTCCAGGCGGATCAAGCGGTCGGTAAGCAGAGTAAAACGGGCTTGGCCGCTACAGACAATATTTGCAGGATTTGCGGGGCAGGGAGATGACATAGAAATTCCTCAAGTTTAGGTTGCCGCTCCTGTATAAGCATCTCGGGAGAGGGGTCAAGCGAAGGCGCAAAGATCCACGGAATTTTTCAAGGAACTCCGAATCCAAGCCCATGGTCGATTCCAAATTCTCCAATCCAAGATGAGGTCCCACTCGCCACCTGCCATCAATCAATTGTGCCGTAAACGTAGCGCGCTCCCCGATTTCATTATGATCAACGAAGAAATATTTATCATAATCGGCCTGAAAATTTGAAACTTAAAAAGTTCACCCGCATTCACCATAAATATTCAACATCATAAAGTTGAATTTGGGCATTACAGCTCAACAAACACAACTTTTCAGAAAGCGCTTGGGCAATCAACAAGCGATCAAAGGGATCCCGATGAATCAAGGGTAAAGCCCGATAAGAGTCCAAATGCTCAAGTTCAATCCCCAAGGGTTCATAACCCAAATCAAAAATTCGTTCGAAAAACCCACGGGGTAGCGAAAGTTTCCCTATATTTTCTTTGATCGAAAGTTCCCATAAGGTTGCCTTGCTAATAAACAATCGATGTCGTTCATTTTCGATAACCGATTGAACCAGGGCACTTAATTTTTCCGGAGCAGAAGTGGCCCAAAGTAAAGTATGGGTATCCAAAAGGTAGTTCAGTTTTCTCAATCTACGATCCCCAAAGCACGCGCCTCTTCATCACTCCACGCATCAAAATTCTCCGATATCGAAACTTGCCCCATAAATGCACCAAGTCTCTTTTTCGGAGCCGTTTCGGCCTGATAGGGCATCAGCTTCACCATGGGTTGTCCATGCTTCCCAATCACCACGGCTTCACCCGTTTCCAAAACTTGCTGAACCAACGCTGATAATTGCGCCTTACTTTCAGTGATCGTGTAAGTTTTCATAGCAAAAGTAAACCAGACCAGACCAGATTTGTCAATATTGGCTTTAGCAGGACATTCCCCATTTTTTCAGCGCAAAGCGCAGACGAGCCTTTAAAGACAGGGTATATCGACTTTACCTTGTGAGA
>CAKZLZ010000185.1 GCA_937127435.1 uncultured Verrucomicrobiota bacterium
GCTCCCTCCCCACTCGCAGCTGCCCCGGAGGGGCAAAGGCATCTAGCTTGGGGGCCATGCCCCCAAGATCTCGGGCACAACCCAATCTGCGCCCCGGACGGGGTGCGGGCAATATTTCCGCATCGACCTCTCCCGAATTTCTATATTTATAGTGCTTTCAAAATATCTTCTTTTGCGGTTTCATTTTCACATGAACCTTACGCATCTCTCTCCCTACACCTTTGGATGCATGTCTTTAGGTATGAATGTCGAACAGGGCCGCATTGCCGAAGATGTGGCGGTCGCCCGACAAGCCATGGATGCCGGCATCTGGTTCCATTGCAGCCCCACGTATTCGAGGGGCTTCTGCTTTATGATTCTGCGCATGGCTTTCGATCAGAACCGTTCTAAAGTACCGCCTCTCATTGTCAAAGTCCGGGATGCATCTCCGGAATTCATGCGCTTTGAAGTCGAAGACAGCTGTCGACGTTTAGGCGTTGAAGCCATCGACATCGCGCAACTGGTTTCAATGGACCGGGAACCCGGGAACCTGATTGACCAACTTCAAGGTGGCGGCCCCATTGCAGACGAACTGGCATGCTTGCGGGAACGCGGATTAATCAAACAGGCCGTGCTGTTTGTGGACAAACAAAACAGTGACGCCGGGCTGGCCGCGCAATCCAGCAACTTGGTGGAAGGGCTCACCTGCTATTGGAATGCCAGCCAACGGGAATTGAGTGACGCAGCCTGGGCGGAAGTTCAGGCCAAAGACATTCCGGTTATTGCCATTCGAACTTTGGCGGGGGCCACTGAAAAACATCCGCATCCGGATTGCGGAGACGAAGTGGAATTCGCCCTCCGCCTCCGGGCCAGTTTCCCGGCCGTCCGCAGCAGCATCGGCGGCACCCGGAATCCGCTTCACTTAAAACGTTTTCTTGAATGTGCGGAAACCTCCCCCCTTCCCAAAAGCGTACTCAAAAAAATCAATTGGCAATGAAAGCGCCCCTCATCTTCCTTTTTCTGTGCTTTCTAAATGCCTGCACCAGCCCCCCGCAGGCACCACAGGCGGATTACAAAATCCTCCTCAGTTCACATGATCCACTGACGGATGCGCAGTTGGCGCAGGCGGTGAAGATGTTAGCGGATACGCGCACCAATCCCGATGTTCGGGGTTATTTGTATGAACGCCTCGCAACCGAAGAATATGCGAGATTCGAAGAGCCCTTAAAAGCTAAAACAAAAGAATTGAATGAAGCGATGCCGATCGTGAGAGGTGTTTTACCCGAGTTTACTTTAGATAACATAAAAAAAGGAGCCCCGGACATCGCACTCACTGCGCTTCAGGCTTTCCATGAACCTTCAGATTATCTTCCCTCTTTTCAGACACAAATCCACCCCTCTGAGCTTCAGTATATTTCGTATATGCTCGATTTTATGGAACTCCCCATCCCCTATCCCCGGAAAATCAACGGATTAAAAAATATCCAACGGGTGATGGAAAAACCGAAAAGCCACAATGAATTGAATGACCCGGAAATGAAGGAGATCCGAAAACGGCTCTACGATTTGGCCCTCAGCGAAAAGTCTCCGGACAATGTTCGTCGCGGATTGGCGGAATGGTTGCGGGAGATGCGGTAATTTGCCCGCACCCCTCCGGGGCGCTTTTTATTTTGTTTCTCCAATCCCGGGGGCACGGCCCCCGGGCTACATGCGGTACCCCCCTCCGGGGGATCTCGGGTTCCGGAAATTTATATATGCCCATCTCGCGGCTCCCCCCACATTTCCAGTTGCCTCGGAGGGGTGCAGGCAGCCCCCAATCTCAAAATGCCCCGGAGGGGCAAAGGCACTTAGCCCGGGGGCCATGCCCCCAAGATCTCGATCACAACCAAATCTGCGCCCCGGACGGGGTGCGGGCATCCTGATCTCCATGAAAGCTTGATTGCTTCCCGCATTTCATTAAGGGAAGCGCACTGATCTAACCCCATAGGAATTTTATGAATATTTTAGTTTTGTCCGGTGACGGCATTGGCCCCGAAGTTTGTGATGAAGCCGTAAGCACTCTCCAGGTGCTGGCTGAAAAAAAAGGTCTGGAGATCCATTTCTCTAAAGATCACGCCGGCGGATCCGCGATTGATACTTATAACGATCCCATGCCCGACTCTGTGATCGAAAAGGCCAAAGCCTCCGACGCCGTGTTGCTCGGCGCGGTGGGTGGCGAAAAGTGGGATCACCTCACCGGCGCCATGCGTCCGGAATCCGGATTGCTGAAAATCCGTAAAGAACTGGGCGTTTTCGCCAATCTTCGTCCGGTAGCAGTCACTCCGGCCCTGGCCGACGCCTCTCCCCTGCGTCCGGAAGCCATTGCCGGCACCGATATGCTGGTGGTGCGCGAATTGACCGGTGGCATTTATTTTGGTGAACCCCGCGGCCGCTCCGGTGAAGTCGGAAATGAAACCGCTTTCAGCACCATGGTTTACAGCACTGCCGAAATCGAACGCGTGGCCCGCGTGGCCTTCACCTGGGCCCGCCGCCGCGGCGGACGGGTTTGCTCCGTCGACAAAGCCAACGTGTTGGTGGTTTCCCAACTGTGGCGCGATGTGGTGACCGCCCTGCACAAAGCCGAATTTTCCGATGTGGAATTGACTCACATGTACGTGGACAATGCCGCCATGCAATTGGTGGTGCGCCCGAGTCAGTTTGATGTGATCCTCACCGGCAACCTGTTTGGAGATATCCTCTCCGATGCCGCCGCCACCCTGGGCGGATCTTTGGGGTTGCTTCCTTCAGCCTCTGTGGGCGGACCGGTGGGACTCTTCGAGCCCGTGCACGGCTCCGCCCCCGACATCGCCGGCAAAGGCATTGCCAATCCGGTGGCCATGCTCTTGAGCACCGCCATGATGATGGACGAGTTGTCCCAACCTGAAATTGCGGCTGCGATTCGCGCCGGAGTCAACAGTGCCCTCGACGCCGGTCTCCGCACCGCCGATCTGCACCGCGAAGGCAAAACCACCAAAGTCAGCACTTCCGAGATGGCCAAACACATCCGCGAAGCAGCCCTAAACGCACTCGCGTAAAAAAACCGCAGCTGCACACAGATGGATACCCATTTATGAACGGAACCCCAGCAACCTAAATTGTATATTCATCTGTGTTCATCCGCTTTGATCTGCGGTTAAAAAAAACATGTCCAACTCCTCCACCATTTCCCGACCCCTGCTCATCACTTTTCATTGTGGTGCGTTTTTCCTGACTTTCGCCGTGTTCCTGATGAGCATTTCGAACAAAAACCTGGAAGGACATTTCAGCCAATTGGGAGAGAATTTCATCCGGAACATGTTGATCATGATGAGCGTTTGCTTTGTGGCCTATCTCGGACTCTGGAACATGCGGCGCTGGGGGGTCCTGTTGCTGCTTCTTTCCGGCATACCCTTTTGTGCCTATGGATTCATCGTAAAAGAACCCGCACTGGTAAATTTCCTGCCTCTGATCGCCGGCCTGACTTGCTTTCCGATGTGGCCCATCCTGAGAAAACCCTGAATATCGGTCATAAATTTCTCGCACTGTTTGCCCAACCCCTTCATAGTTAGGTGTGTTGATCGGAAACTGTGAGATAAATATATGACTTTGATGAAGCGCCCCTTACAAGTACTCGTCCTGGATGACGACGACAAAATCCTTCGCCTGCTGAAGATTTTTCTTCGGCAACTCGGATATCAAGTAACCACCGCCCCCAACGGGCGGGAAGGGATTCAGATGATGCTGGAGAGCAGCTTCGATCTTATCATTGTTGATCTTCAAATGCCGGTGGTGGACGGCTTCGAGTTTGCGGAAGAAGCGCTGCGTATTTGGCCCTGGGAAAAACTCATCATTTGCACCGGCCATATTACGCCGGAAGTGGAAAGACGCTCCCAGTCCCTGGGGATTAAATCGATTTTGGAAAAACCACTTAGCTTCAATACCCTGGAATCCGCCATTCAGAAAGTTTGCGGAAACAGTGACGGACAAACGGGAGAACATAGCCCCCTCACCACCTGCTCCCTGGGCTACGAACTCAGTCAACTTCGCAGTTTTACCCACGAAGTGGCCACCCACCATCATTTTGGCAAAACCGTGACCGATTTCGCCCGGGTCATTCAGAGAATGATTCCCAGTGTTGCCGCAGGTGTCTTTGCCATGGAAGGCGATTACAATAAACTGAGCGTATATTCTGAACAACCCGTAGACCCGGACTTTCTGGACCAAATTTCTGATAAGATCCGCTCTCATTTGGAATTCTTTGAGGGAGAAACCCTCCCCACCATTCCCCGTCCCGATGCAAAATCGCTGAAAAGCCGTGGTGAAATCATTTCCGCAGACGGACACTACGCCCTCATGTCCCCGGTTTCCGGAAAACGGGATGCCAAAGGTATCCTGTTTGTGATTTTGGAGGGTGAGCAAGCAGAGCCCCCCCCGCAACTCAATCAATTGATGATCTGCGCGCATCACCTTTCCACCTTGTTGGAAATGATGGAGCACTTCCACGAACATTCCATTGTGAACCCCTTGACCGGACTTTACACCAAAGTTTATCTGGATGAACAAATTAAAAATTCCTGGGAACTGGCCAAGAGCCGCAAACATCCCATGGGCCTATTGAGTCTGGATTTAAATGAATTCAAAGCCATAAATGAAGAACACGGATTCCCTGCGGGAGATGACGTACTTCAGAAAGTAGCGGAATTAATTCAAAATCAACTCCAAAGCACCGAATTGGCCGCCCGCAGAGGCGGCGATGAGTTTTGTGTACTCATGCCGGATGCCAACCCGGAACGGGCGCAGACCCTGGCCCGGAATTTAGTCACAGAAATCGGAAAATTAAATCCGGTTATCAATGCGGTGCCCATTCAACTCTCCGCCTCCGTCGGGCTCGCACTGACGGTTGAAGGCCACGGCATCACCTCCAGTTCCCAACTTACCGAGTGCGCGGAACACGCCCGCTTCGTCGCCAAACGCACGAAAGACACCCCGATTTCCTCTTGGACGGAACTGAAAGAATCCGGTCAAGCCAGCTACAACCTGCATCCGGTTCTGGTCGTGGATGACGACCCCCAGATTATCGTACTTATCAAGCGCCTGTTAAATAAGAATATGTACGAAGTCACCGGCGTGGGATCCGTGGCGGAAGCCATTTCCCTGCTGGAAAAGGGCAACCGATACGAAGTCCTGCTAACCGACTTGGCATTGCCTCATCAAGACGGCACCGAAATGATGCGCTTGGGCCAGGAAATTGACAGCCACATGGTGGCCGTGGTGATCAGCGGAAATATCTCCAAAGACTCGGACAAACAACTTCGCCAACGCGGGGCCTTTGACGTGGTGAAAAAACCTTTCGTCCCTGATCAATTACGGGCAGTGGTAAGCAAATCTATCGACCAGCACACCCGGATCGTTCGCAAAAACCTGGATGTATAGCCCCCGCACGAAGACGCAAGCGGCCGATCGACGGGTCGGATTTTTAAATTGCTACTCTTTTTCTGCCGGAACAAATTTCATCGCCACCCCGTTCATACAGTACCGCAATCCGGTGGGCTCGGGTCCGTCGTCAAATACATGACCCAGATGTCCTTCACAGTTGGCACAGTGAACTTCCGTCCGTACACTTAAAAAGGAACGGTCACTCTTGGTGCCCACCGCTTCCGGACGGATCGGCTGATAAAAACTCGGCCAGCCTGTGCCGCTCTTGTATTTCGTGGCTGAGGCGAACAGTGCTTCCCCGCAACCGGCACAAACAAAGGTGCCTTTACGTTTTTCGTCATTCAATTCACTGCTGAAAGCCCTTTCAGTCCCTTCTTTGCGCAGAACTTTGTATTGTTCCGGGGTCAATTTCTCTTTCCACTCCGCTTCCGTGAGTTTCACGTTTGCGCTTTCCTCCGCAAATAAAGCCGAAAATGCGGGGAAAAGTAGCAGAAACAGGGGGATAAGTTTGTTTTTCATCTTACCAATCTAGGGGCCTTTGTGAAATGGTCAAAGATTCCACTTGGTTTTTCTGGCAATTCGACTACTTGAAACAGCCTTTTACACCCTTTCCCGGAGCCCTCAGTGACCGCCCCCAGCATACGAAATATTGGAATTATCGCCCATGTAGACCATGGCAAGACCACCTTGGTGGATGCCATGTTGCATCAGGGAGGCGTGTTCCGTGAAAACCAGGACGTCGCTGAACGCGCCATGGACTCCATGGACTTGGAGCGGGAAAAAGGGATTACCATTAAAGCTAAAAACGCTTCTTTGGTTTGGAAAGGCACCAAAATCAATATTGTGGATACTCCCGGACATGCCGACTTCGGCGGCGAAGTGGAACGGATTCTCAAAATGGTAGACGGGGTTATCCTGCTCGTAGATGCCACCGACGGCCCGCAGGCACAAACCCGTTTCGTGTTAAGAAAAGCGCTCGAACAAAATCTGAAACTCATGGTACTGGTCAATAAAATGGACCGTCCCACCGCAGATCCAATGAAAGTGCACGATATGGTCCTGGACCTCTTGCTGGAACTGGATGCAAATGAAGAACAATTTAACGCTCCCTTCATCTACGGAAGCGCCCTGGGCGGATACGTGGTCGAAGAAATCGAAGATGCCCGCGAAAATTTGCATCCGCTGTTTGACGGCATTCTGGAACATATCCCGGCGCCCGACACCCAACCGGACGCCCCCTTCCGCGTGTTGGTGAGTAATTTAGACTGGAATCCCTACGTGGGCCGCATCGCCATTGGTTGCATGCGCGAAGGTTCCATCAAAAAAGGCGAACAAATTCGCCGACTGCCACACGACAGCAATCCCGAATTCGGGGCGGCTACCAAACTCTACGGTTTCACCGGAATGGGTCTGAATGAAATTGAATCGGCTGAAGCCGGCGAAATCGTGGGTATTTCCGGATTTGAAGATGTTTTCATCGGAGAAACTTTGTGTAAAAACGAAGATCAGACCGCCCTTCCCCACACCGCAATCGATCCCCCGACCCTGCAAATGCAGTTCTGCGTGAACGATGGACCTTTCACCGGAAAAGAAGGCAAATTCCTGACCTCCCGTCACTTGCGTGACCGCTTGACCAGAGAGATGTACACCAACGTGTCTATGAACGTTAAAGAATCTCCGGATAACGGATCTTCCTTTATTGTGCAGGCCCGGGGTGAATTGCAAATTGCCGTGCTCATGGAAACCATGCGCCGCGAAGGATTTGAAATGCTGGTCTCCCGGCCCGAAGTGATTATCCATACCGATGAAAACGGTCAGAAATCTGAGCCCTATGAAGATGTATGGTTGGACATTCCTGACAGCAGCCTCGGTGATCTCATGCAATCTCTGGCTGCCCGTAAAGGTGAAATCACCAATATGGAACATCAGGGAAGCCGCGTTCTGCTGGAAGCGGTTTGCCCCACCCGCGGTTTGATCGGTATTGATGGTTACCTGACAAACCTCACCAGTGGTGAAGGCGTAATGAGCCATATGTACAAAGAATACGGTCCGATGGCCGGCGACATTCCCTCCCGCAGCTCCGGTGCGCTGGTCTGCGGCGCCCAGGGAACCTCCACCGCCTACGCATTGGACACCATTCAAGAACGCGGAAAAATGTTCATCGGTCCGGGTGAAGAAGTGTATGAAGGTATGGTAATCGGCGAAAGCAGCCGTCCGGGAGATTTACCGGTGAACCCCACCCGGGCAAAACAGATGACCAACGTTCGTGCCTCCGGCACCGACAAAGCCATCATGCTCGAGCCCCCGCAAAAAATGTCTCTGGAAAAAGCCATTGAGTTTATTTCGGATGATGAATACGTGGAAGCCACCCCTTTGAACCTGCGGATCCGTAAAAAGATCCTCGACCCCAACCTGCGGAAACGTCAGGCCCGCGGTACCAAACGATAAACTTTGTCCGCAAGGACTCAGACATACGGACTTACACGGAAAAACGTGTAAGTCCGTTTTTTTTTAGTCTGTGCGGGTCCGGGTCAGCTCATCCAGCACCTTCAGATCCGCCCGGCTGAAAGGCAGCGCCCGGCAATCCTCCAGCGTGACCCAACGGAAATCCGCACAATCAATGATTTGAGGGGAATCTCCCTGCCATTGGCAGTGGTGAACGTTCATGCGTAAATGAAAATGGGTATAGCTGTGGCGGACTTTTATCAGTTCATCGCCGACCACAACCTGAATGCCCAATTCCTCCTCCAGTTCTCTGGCAATGCATTCCGCCATAGATTCACCGGCTTCGACTTTGCCGCCGGGGAACTCCCAGAGACCTCCCAGCATTTCATTTTGTTTACGTTGCGCGATCAGAAAAGTACGGGCATCCTTCCAAACCACAGCTGCCCCCACCTTTACCGTGGGAATGGGTTTTTTCTTGGATTTATAGGGGAAATCAGCAGGCGATCCGGTTTTAAACCCACGACAGGCGGGACTCAGGGGGCATTTCCCGCATTGAGGGACGCCGGGTGTACACACCGTTGCGCCCAATTCCATCATAGCCTCGTTAAACATCCCCGGCGGATGCGCACCCAACAGACGGGTGGCCATTGTTTGTAACCCCTTCTTCACTTGTGGTTTACGAATATCTTCTCCCATGGCACAAAACCGGGCGAGTACGCGCTCCACATTGCCGTCCAGCACCGCATAGGACTGATTGAATGCCAAACTCATAATCGCGGCCAATGTATAGGGACCGATTCCTTTCAATGACAAAAGCGCAAACGGATCCGAAGGCAGAATCCCGTCAAAATTTTCGACCACCTGTTGAGCGGCGGCGTGTAAATTCCTGGCCCGGGCGTAATACCCCAGCCCTTCCCAAAGCTTAAGCACCTGCCCCTGTTCTGCCCCGGCCAATGCCTGACAGTCCGGAAAGGCTTCCATCCACCGGTTAAAATAAGGAATCACGGTGTCCACCCGGGTCTGTTGCAACATGGTTTCCGAGATCCAGACGGCATAAGGATTGCGATTTCGCCGCCAGGGTAAATCCCTGGCGTTTTCGACAAACCAGGGGAGTAACTTCTGTTCAACCAGCGTTTGACTCTGCGGGGGAAGACGGGGCGTCATGATAAACTGCTCATAAATTCACATTAATGTTTGACGGAGGGTGGCTTTTCACACTAGTTTGGTACTGTTCAATTGCAAGTATCCCTGACAATTCTGGAGACCCCATGGCCGATAAGAAAAGAAAAACCCTGCAGATCAAACGTCCTGATGCGAATTCTGTGAAATCCAAGAAGAAACCGCTCCCCAAAGTGCGGATGGATGAAAAGACCGCAACCAGTGCCGTTGACACAGATGAACTTGCATCCATGGGGCCCAAGACGGCCAAGCTGAAACGTCCCGATGAAACATTACTGGGCAACAAAGGCAAAACCACCCGTATCGCGTTACCGGATGAAGAAAAAATCCGCAAAGCCCGCCGGGCCAATGCTACCCAGGATCTGGGTGAAGAAAATGCGCTTCCCAGTGCCGAACAAATCGAAATGGCCCAAAAAAATGCCACCATGCCGATCATGATTGATACGGAAAACGTGGAGGACAATTCCAATCAGAGTTTAAATGACACCGACAGCAAAGACGCCATGGACCGAACCATGGAAATTGATGCGGAAGCGTTGGCCACCAGCAATCTTGAAAAAGAGTTGAAGGATGCGAGCACCCCCAAGGGAAACAACGATCAGACCATGAAGATCGATGATGACGCTTTGGCCACTGGAAATATCCAAAACGTTTTGGCCGATGCGGATGCTGCAGGTCAGGACGCCCGTGATCAAACCATGAAGATTGATGAAGACGCTTTGGCCACCGGCAACCTGAAAGATGCGCTTGAGGATATAGAT
The DNA here is from genome assembly GCA_937127435.1 of uncultured Verrucomicrobiota bacterium. Lineage (GTDB taxonomy): Bacteria > Verrucomicrobiota > Kiritimatiellia > SS1-B-03-39 > UBA6053 > UBA6053. The sequence goes on from CAKZLZ010000185.1 coordinate 9,819, forward strand.
GCTGAAAAGAGCGAGACTCCTGACCAGACCATGCAAATCAATGCCGAAGCGCTGGCAACCGGCGATCTGCAAAATGCATTGGCGGATGCGGACGCTCCTGCAGAGGACGCGCGCGACCAGACCATGCAAATTGACCCTGAAGCGCTGGCAACCGGAAATGTGGATCCGGTGAATGACGAAGCCATTATGTCCATGGAAACCATGCAAATGGAACCCATAGACGAATTCGAAGAATCATCCGCAGCCGATGAAACGCCGGAAACAGATCTAACGGTCGAGGAAATGAAAGAAAGTTTCAACGCCCAGACCATGGAAATGGATCCATCCATGCTTGCGGATGAGCTGGCAAAGAAAAACTCAGCCCAATTAGATGACGCAGACGTAGATGTAGACCGGTCAAAAACCATGGACTTGAGCGAAAGCCGTCCCAAAACGATTATGATCAAACGCCCCTCCAAACGGGCACCCGCTTCTTCCAGCACACCGACCGTAAAAGCTGTACGACCCGACGCGGTCACCGTTCGGACTTCCCGTCCCGTAACCGCCAATACAGCTCAACCCAAACAGGACACCAGTCGTATAGACGTCCCGGGTGAAGCGGGCTCCGGTGGAAAAGAAGGGAAAACGATCAAGTTACGTCGCCCCTCCGGTGCCCCGGCAGCCCGCTCAAAATCCACAATTTCCCGAGTAGCCGGCAATGCAGGACTTAGCGTTAATGATGACGGCACGGTCACTGCGATTCCCAAAGCGGATGAAGCTTTAGGTGCCCCCTGGCTTGCCGTGGCGGTCATCAGCTTCTTAATTTCGGCGGGAGCGGCGTATACGCTCTATGCACAATCGAACTCCGAACTCTATATGCCGGGTCGCTTGGTGGACAGTAACAACCAACTGATTGAGCAAACCACACCTTAAAACATGAGTTCATTTAATTATTTAAACGGGCCGGGTTGACCGCGCCCGTTTTGCGTTTATCTTACAAATTCAAATACAAATCAAGGAGATATAAATGGCAGGCAAAACGATTGAGGTAGGACAAGACAATTGGAGCACGGAAGTTGAATCTTCCAGTGTACCCGTACTTGTAGATTTTTGGGCAGAATGGTGCGGCCCCTGCCGGGCCATCATTCCAACACTGGAACAATTGGCAGATGACTATGACGGCAAACTCAAAGTCGCAAAAGTCAATGTGGATGAAAACCGCGAACTCGCCCAGAAGTTCGGCGTTCGTTCGATTCCCTTCCTGCTGATCATCAAAGACGGTCAGGTGGTGGAAAACATGGTTGGCGCCCTCGGTAAACCCGAGTTTGTCGCAAAAATCGAACCCCATATTTAATGGCGGATTGCGGAGAAATGGTGGCGGACAGCAAATAATCCGCCAACAAATAAAAAGCCCTGTAGAGAAATCTGCGGGGCTTTTTTATGGAGCGCGGGCACTCCTGCCCTGGCGGAACTCGAGACGCATTTTGAAAAGGCTTGTCCTGCTATAGAAAGGGATCGTGAGATGGCTTCAAAAGACGGTGCCGCCAGGGCAGGAGTGCCCGCGCTCCACAAAAAAACCCTCTCCTGCAAAGGAGAGGGTTTGGCATGAAATCGGAAGACCGATTACAGCAATGTGGTTCCAATGGTGAAGAAGAAGTCTTCGTCCACAACCAACACTTTGTCGTCTGTTTCAACAACATAAGCAATTCCAACTGAAACAACGTACTCGGATTCAGGGATTGCAATGTCAAGTCCAGCACCCAAAGTCAGGTGAGAGAACCCGGAGTCGCCTTCGTCGGGATCAAGGTAACCGAGATCAGCACTCAAGCCAAGTCCCAGGTTTTCTGCCAGATCCATTCCCCAGCCGAGGCCAAGGTTAACGTACAGGCTGTCTTTGATAGCGCCGTCAATTCCGTAGTACAACCCGAGGCTCAGGTCAACAGGAAGTGTTTCGGAAGCGAAACTGATGTAGGGCTCGCGATCCGCGTCACCTTCAGCACCCGGATAGGTGTATTCAGTGTAACCGATTTCGATTCCAACCGGAGACTCTTCACCCGTGGGGATCGTCACGCCGAAGAAGTAATCAATTTCGTCGAACTCGGAAGTGTCGGTGTTGTAGTTCGCCCATGTTCCAACGGTAGTAGATCCGTTGAAAATGCTGGTATCAAAACCGGGCTGAATGTTTACTTCATCATTGATGGTCGCTCCACGGAAAATGTAGGCGGAAGCAATGTCCACGGCCACCTGGGCGGAAGCGGTCAAGGCTGTAGCTGCAATTGCAGCGCTGGTTAAAGCAATGAATTTCTTCACTGTCATGGTATGTTCTCTCTTTTTTTTGGTTTTACTTTTCGTGTCCCCTCTCGGAAGTGAGAAGGGGCACATGTTGAAAATTTGTTAAGATTTAATTAGATAATGATAAAGATATACGATTTGTAAAGGTTGTTTTCTCAATATCTGGAAAGTTATTAACAGCATTATCCGACTGCATCTTCCCCCGTTTCACCGGTTCGAATGCGAATACAATCGGACATTTCCATTACAAAAATCTTTCCATCACCGATTTTCCCGGTGCGGGCACCGGAAATCACCGCATCAATGGTCGTCTGCACATAGGGCTCCGTTACCGCAATTTCGATACGGAGCTTTTTGAGCAGGTTCACTTCGATGTCCGCGCCACGATAGGTTTCGTGATACCCCATCTGTTGACCACAGCCCAAGGCCGTGGTTACAGACATTTTAACGACTTCATTTTCGTAGAGGGCTTGTTTCACCGCGTTGAGGCGGTGGGGCTGAATATAAGCAATGATTAATTTCATGAGTGTTCTCTTTTTAGAAGGTTATTTTAGATGGGTTCAATTATTGGGTAATGAAGATCTGGAAGCCATTATAAGCCTCCATTCCATGTTCTCCGATATCCAATCCACCCAATTCTTCTTCTTCACTCACCCGGATTCCAATGGTATATTTCAGAACCGCGAAGATTAAAAGTGCACTCAGGAATGAGACCACCGCGTAAGCAGCAACTCCCAGCAACTGAATACCCACTGAAACGGTTTCGGGTGAAAAAATTCCCACCGCAATCGTTCCCCAGACCCCGCAAAGCAAATGCACGGAGAGGGCACCTACCGGATCATCCAGTTTCAACTTATCAAAGAAGCTTACACCCATGACCACAATGACACCGCTGATCAGACCGATCACAACCGCATCCATCACCCCTACGACATCTGCTCCCGCAGTAACCCCGACCAGTCCGGCCAGAGAACCATTCAAGGCCATGGTCAAATCAGGTTTACGGGAATGAATCCAGGAAACGGCGATGGCCGAAATAACGCCGGCCGCAGCTGACAGGGATGTCGTCACAAAAACTTTGGAAACGCCGTCCGCATCGGCACTCAAAACAGAGCCACCGTTAAATCCGTACCAACCGAACCACAACAGGAACACCCCGATAGCGGCCAGGGGAAGATTATGACCCATAATCGGTTTCACGGCGCCGTTGACATACTTTCCAATACGCGGCCCCACCACAATGACGCCGGCCAATGCCGCCCATCCACCAACAGAGTGGACCAAAGTGGATCCGGCAAAGTCGTGGAAACCTTTGTCCTGCAACCAGCCTCCACCCCATTTCCAAGAGCCCAGCCAAGGATAGAAAAATCCAACAAAGACAGCGGAGAAAATCAGGAAACTCCCCAATTTAATCCGTTCAGCCACCGCACCTGAAACAATCGTGGCGCAGGTTGCGGCAAACATGGCCTGGAAAAGAAAATCCGTCCAGTAAGTGTAATTCCCATCCGCGTATGTCAACGGATCATATCCTTCAGGAAGACCAATCCCCCATCCGGCAAAATCAAAAAACTTATTGGTACTGTCCGAAAAGTCGGGGTACATCAGATTAAAACCGCAAATCGCATAGGTCATCAAACCGATGGCGAGGACACCACTGTTCTTAAACAAAATGTTTACAGTGTTTTTGGAACGGGTTAAACCGGTTTCCAAAGTGGCGAATCCCAAATGCATGATAAAGACCATAAAGGTCGCGACCATCATCCAGGTGTTGTTGGTCCGAAGATTAACGTCTTCGAGGGTCAATTCCATTGCATGTACTTGTGGCAGACCAGCCAGCAGAATTGCCATAAAGAATAAGTGCTTCATAAAAATATGTCTTTCGTGTTTGTTACTAAAACTTCGGGTCTCCCCGAATGGTGGGTGACTTGTACAAAGCAAAAGGAATGCCAAGTTTATAAAATTTGGATAATACTTAAATTTCGGATTATATATATACTTAATTGGTTAATATTAAAGTGATATAATTTCCTGATACATTTTGGGAGGTACAAATATGAAGCAAAACAAACCTAGAAATACATTTTTGTCTTACAATCCTGCGCATGAGATATTCTCTTTTATCCCCCTCGATTCCCTTGATCTTTTGTGCATTCGGTGCATGCACAGAGTATGAAATTTATTTCCATATACGTTTTTATCGCTTTCGCTCTCCTTCAACCTCTACAGGCCCAAGCCCCCAAAGGCAAAAAACCCTCTCCCTGGTCCGCGGGGCTTTTCCTCATGTCAGACTCACAACCCTATGTAGGGGCCGGAAGGAGTATCCGAATTTACCCCAGTGTCAGTTATGAAGGAGAAAAATTAAAATGGCGGGGGCCCCTACTCCAATACAAACTGATAGAAAAAGAAAAATGGAACTTATCCGCCCATGCCCTGGTTCAATTTGCACCTTATGAAGAAGACGACGCCCCCATACTTGAAGGCATGGGCGATCGGAGTGATACGCTCTTGGCAGGGTTGGATTGGGTTTACAGACCCACCCCTTCACTCTTGGTGTTAGCTTCATTTGATGCGGATGTTCTGGGCGCATATGATGGCATGCAAGCCACCTTCGGCTTTCAACAAATGCTGGGAAAGCCCTGGGAAACCCTTTCAGGCTCCCTGGGTGCAGGGCTCTTGCTGCAAGACCAGGCATGGACGCAATATTTCGTAGGGGTTCCCGAAAGCAAAGCCACCCCTGAACGCCCGGCCCATACCCCCGGTGAATCCTTCCACCCCTACCTTTCCGCCCAACTCCTGGTGAGGATTTCAAAAAAGTGGTCCTGGTTCACCCTCTCCCGTATTGAGTTTCTGGATGAAACCTGGCGGGACTCCCCCCTTATCGCAGATGATTACCGCCTCGTCACCTTCACTGCATTGAATTATTCATTTTAGACTGAATCAATCCGCCTCAGCGAAGGCCCTTAAGATTACTCGGGTGCGGGCCGAAGAAATTCCGAAAGCGTGCCGACAGGATTTTCCTGTAAAAACAATACAATCTGTTCAGCCATCAACGCAGCCCCCTTCTCCGAATAGTGACTGCGATCTTTCGGACTACAATATAAAGGAAGCGACCCTTCCTCCCCCAACTCCAGGAGAAGTTTCTTACTCCAGTCCGTAAGATTAATCACCGGTACATTCAGCTCATCCCCCACTTTCTTCATCGACACCGCATACGGGGTCAGTACTTCCCAAATTCCCTGCTGATTAAATACCCGGCGATGAGGCGGCGTAACCAAAACAGGGGTCGCACCGGCTTCACGGGCTTCCTTTACATATTTTTTCAGATTTTCATAATAGTCGGTTTCCGCATCGGTTGACTCAGGCTTTGACTTATCGTGCGCGTCATTATGCCCGAATTGAATGAAGATATAATCAGGTTTAAAATCCAATACCCGCTTCCAATCCCCGCGCTCACGGTAGGTTTTCGAACTTCGACCTCCAATGGCAAAGTTTTGAAACAGAACTTCTTCCGTGAATGCTTCGGGCAAGATCTGGCCCCATCCCCGACGGGGACTACTCAGTGGGTAGTCCTGAACGATCGAGTCCCCCACCAATGCAACCCTCGCCGAGGCTTTCACATCCGACACCATCGCAAAGGAACAGCTGCTACCCACATACCGCTCGGATGTCCTCCAGCGAAGAATCACATCCAGAGCATCCGCATCCCCGGTATCCACTGCTAGCGTGAGGTACTTCCAGGAACTTCCACTGTAGTCACTTCGAATCCGCTCCACCTCTTTTCCTTCCTTGACCCGCTTCACCATCACATAGGCCGTGCGGTCTTCCTCACTCTTCGCCCAATACGAGATGTGGATACGTTGATTCGCCTCCTTCAGATGAATCCGCTGAACCAGACTCCCGTCTCCCGAACTGAATTCCCCCACTGTTACCTGGATCCCCTGCTTTACGCCGAGAGGAAGATCTTCTGTGATCTGAATCATCTTTTCTGCCCCGGCAGGTCCACGCCACGCAGGAAGACTCCCGTCATCCGCCAGCGTGAGCTCCGGATTGGAAAGCTCCACTGCGGATAAAGTCGAAGCACCACAAAGCAGCAGTACCGTCAGAAGCGGGGAGTAAAAACGTTGCATAACCATCTCCATCAATATCGATAAATTTATTCAAAAAGACTTTGTGAAGAACCGTTTGACCATGTCAATGGAATTGTAACCAGGAAGAAGAGATAAGGGAAATCAGGACCTGATTTAACGCTTTTCGAAGCATCGTCCATTCGGAGTGCAACCCCCGTCAAAATGAATGGGGAGGGCGCTGGAATGGATAGAATTTCTATCATCAATATTCAGCCCTCCCTTCATTTCGATCGTAGCTGAATCTCATTGCCTTCCCCTAATTGCTTTGGCATTCGGAGAACATGCAATCCATCTCGCTTTCCATCCATCTCGATCTACTGGCCGAAAACATTCGCAATCTCCGCCAGCAACTCCATCCGGAGTCCCGGATTATTTTCGTGGTGAAATCGGATGCCTACGGACACGGAATTCGCGAAATTGTCCGCCGCGCAAGTGCGGAGGGAGTCACTTGGTTTGCGGTCGCTTATTTTGAGGAGGCTCTGCTGGTGCGGGAGGTCGCCCCCCATGCGGACATTCTGGTTCTGGGCCCTATTTCCAAAGAAGAAGCGGGCGCCGCAGTTCAACACAACATCACCCCCACCGTGGTAGACGCGGAACACGCCGCCGAACTGGGAGAGGTCGCCCGAAGCCAAAATGCGGTGCTCAATGCCCACATCAAAATTGACAGTGGAATGGGCCGCATCGGTATTTTGGAATCGGAGGACAGCTCCGAAATCGAAAAAATTATGCATACCGGGGGACTGAACATCACCGGCATCTGCAGCCATTTGGCCACCGTCGATTTAAAACGTCCCTGGCTTCAGGAGAAACAACACCAACGTTTCGTAAATGCCTTCACCAAGGCCGAAGCCATCGCCGGACGGCGCCTGATGCGTCACTTTTGCAGTTCACGTGGTATTCAATACTACCCGGAATGGGATTACGATGCCGTAAGACCGGGCATCCTGCTCTATGGTTACGGGTGTAATGATCCCCGCATGCGGGTCCAAACCAAACCTTTGTTGCAAATGAAAAGCCGTCTGATGCAAGTCAAACGGGTCCCCGAAGGAACCCCTGTCGGATATTATTCTTCCTACCGCACCACCCGCGAAACTCAAATTGCCGTGGTCGGCGTCGGATATGCCGACGGCTATTTACGCTCCCTGAGCAACCGGGGCGAAGCCCTGGTCA
>CAKZLZ010000186.1 GCA_937127435.1 uncultured Verrucomicrobiota bacterium
AAAAGCAAAAATGCTGAGGTGGACAATAAGATTAAAAACCTGAACAATCGTCAGGCCAGCCTCATGGCGAAAAAGCCTTATCCTTCCGAACAGAACTTTGAAATTCTGAAAACCGAACAGGAAAAAGTCATTGAGCAACGGGATGTCCTCAAAGACTTGATTCGAAAAGGTCAGTTGGAGACCATTACGGTGAGTCGTCGTCGGTTTGGTGATTTTGTAAAATCCGAATATGTGCCGGGACTCCGGAAGGCCGCAAAAGCCTCCACCAAAGGCGGAGAGCAGGGGGTGATTTTACAGGATCCTGACTTTGGCTTAACGGAATATCTGGGAGGCGCCCTGCCGGAAAATTCAGCAATCCCTGCATTGCTGTTGGACTTACAGAACATGGAGCATTTGAGCTTGTTGCTGTTTGATGGCGGTATCAGCGAATTGGTTGTGATCAAAAAAGCTGTAGATGAAAAACCCACCTCGCGGCGGGGAAACCAGCCTGCGATGAATGATTTTTCAGGGTTTCATAATGATCCGACCATGCCCCCCGGTAATGCCGTGGTTGAAGAGGATACCCGCAGCAAACTTTTACAGGAAAAAGACCGTTTGTTTGACTGGTATGACTACCGGTTGGAATTCAGGGTCTACGAAGATTATTTTTGGAATGTGCTTAATTTGATCATGGGGGATTCAAATCAGTATGTGATTACGGACTTGTCTGTGACCAATTCAAATGAAGATTTGTGGCCCAAATATCTTGAATCAAGCTTGGGAAATTCGAGAATGGAAAGAGCTCCCAGAGCGAACCGACGTCCTCCCAGAGAGATGAATGAACTGGAGCGTCTCTTACAGGGAGGCGCGGATCCGGTGGGCCCGGAACTGGAAGAAAATTCGGTGGTGGAAATTGCCGGATTGAAAGAGCGTCGTCAAAACAAAGTGGGTAGCGACTTACTCAACGTGGTGATGGTGGTGCGGGTATACCGTCTCACCGAAGAAATACAAGAAACGCAAGACAACGGGGAGGGGCTCTAATCATGGATTTTCTAAAGAAACATGGCGAAAAAATTCTGTTTGTACTGCTGGTAACCGGATTGGTGGTATCGGTGCTGCTGGCGATAAACGCAAAAAGTAATCTGCAGCGGAGCGTAAACAGCTCTCCGAAAGCAGGTGAAATCGAAATGACAATGGATGTGGAAACCCTCCAGGGGTATATTGCCCATCTTTCGGGTGAGGCCACCCGGATGGATATTATCACCAATGCTTTTACCCCGTCCGTGCGGGTCATTTGTATGAACCCCGATGACGATACACTGATTTCCCCGGATGCAATCATTTGCCCTTATTGTGGCTTTAAGCAGGAAGACCGTACCGATGAACTTGATACCGATGAAGATGGAATACCGGATTACAAGGAACTCGAATGGGGAATGAATCCCAATGATCCCAATGATGTATTGTTGGATCAGGACAGCGATGGCATCCCCACGATTGTGGAATTTAAAGCCGGATTCAGTCCGGTGGACGCATCCAGTCATCCTCCGCTGATCGATTATCTGCGTCTCGGCGAAGTGGTGGAATCCAGCATTGAGTTTGAACTTCGTGGTATTGCCAAACTCGGTGAAAAACACACCATGCAGCTTCACTGGAAATATCCGGATGAACAACGCGGTCATACCGAGTATATTAAAGAAGGGGCGAGCTTCGGACGGAACAAAGAATTCACCTTTGAATCTTATACCCCGAAACGTACACTCAAAGATGGTAAATATGTGGATGAATCCAAAGGGGTCATCCGGGTAGGAAGCCGTAAACTTGAGATCTACCGGGAAGGCCCGGGCAACAAAGGGAAAATCACCGAAAGTACAGCCACTCTCTTTTTGGTTCAAGGACCGGAATGGGAAGAAGAAGTCCGGGTGAATGAAACCTTAGAATTGGATAAGAAATCGTATATCATCGTTGACATCAACCGCCAGACTGTCGTATTAAAGTCAGATGTTGCCGACTCGAATTCCCCTGAAAGTATTAAAATTCAGAAGCCCACTCCCGAGGAGTTGGATGCACTGAAACCTGCGGAACCCGAAATGAATCCCAATTTCATTGAAGAAGGCATGCCTTTGGATATGCAAGGAATGTTCTAAATAGGTCACGAATTGTCTTTATTATTTAACCTTTGATCCTAACTATTTTAATGCAACAAACCCACACTCACTTGAATTGTTTGAAGGAGACCGTCCATATGAATCGTATGTCTAAGATTTTAGCTATCGGCTGCAGCCTCTGGAGCTTAATGTACCTGTCTGCAGTGGCACAGGATAATATGGACTTGGAAGCGGCCCCTGCCACTGTTGAAGACCTCGACATTGCGGTGGATGCGGAAGTGTCCACGGTTGAACTTATTGACTCAGATGTCAGCAATGACCAACGTGTTGCGGACGCGGCGGATCTTGCCGAACAAGAGCGTGTTCGTTTGCAGTCCGAAGCCCGCGAAGGTCGTTTGGCCCTCTCCGAAGCTTTAAATGCCATGCAAAATGGTCAGTGGACCCGCGCAGTGGACCTCTTTGGTCAAGCCCAGTCCAAAATGAAAGACGTGGACATGTTCAAAGACGAATTGGCCATGGCCCGCGATCAGAAATCTGAAGCCTATTTTCAAATGGCCCGCGGTCTGTACGACCGTCGTCGCCAAGGTGGCGATCTTAAGCAGGCTGAGAAGTATTTGAAGCTGGCCGCCGAAACCAATCCCGGTAACGGCAAAGTTGAGATGTTGGAAGAAGACATCAAAGATTACTACCTTCGCCAGGAAACGGGACGCGAAGAAATTCCCATTGCCAAAGAAGAAAAGTACAAGCAGGCCAAAAAAGAAATCGACCGTTTGTTGCTGCGGGGACGCAAAGAGCTTGAAATCGGTGATTACGATGAAGCGGAAGAAACTTTCGAAAAAGTGTTGGCCATCGACCGTTACAACCGTTCCGCTTTGCGTTTTATTGAAAAACTGACCGAAGAACGCTGGGAAGTGTATCGGGAAGAGCGCAATTCTTCTGCGAAGAAGATGATGAGCATGGTTGAGAAAAGCTGGTTGGTACCTTTGAAAGTGGATCAGCGCGGACCCAAAGAACCTTTTGAAGCCACCACCGGTGGTTTGGAAATCATTGAATCCGATCTCGAAAACAAACTGAATAACATTGTGATCGATGAGATTGATTACCGCCAAGCGCAAATTGGCGAAGTGATTGCGAGTTTGGTAGACTTCTCCCAACAGTTGGATCCCGATGGAATTGGGGTCAATATTATTTTCTTAGACCCGTCTTTGAGTGGAGCAGGAGGAGGCGCAGCCCCGGCCGCCGCTCCGGTTGCGGATCCCTTTGGTTTCGGTGGCCCAGCAGGTGGCGCCGCTCCGGCGGCCGCAACCAGCAGCATTCAACCCATTACATTGCGGTTGCGCAATGTCACCTTGTTGGACGCTTTGAGAACTGTAACTGAAATCTCCGGTCTTTATTACCGGGTTGACCGGAACATGGTGATCATTGAACGTGAAGGACGCGGTCGTCTGATCACCCGTTTTTATCCCGTGGATCCCACCCGTTGGATTCAGGTGCAAAACTTGGCCAACACCGGTCTCGGTGGCGGTGGAGGCGGAGGCGGCGGTGACCCCTTCGGCGGTGACCCCTTTGGTGGTAACGGCGGTGGCGGTGGTGCTGCAGCCGGTTCTCCTGACCTCACCGGATTGTTCACCCGTTACGGTGTGGTGATTCCTGAAGGCGGAGACATTGCCTACGAAAACCTGATTTCACAATTGGTGGTTACGTTGACTCCGGACCAATTCCCTCAGTTTGAGGAAGTTCTCCGTAAGATTAACGTTGCGCCCCGTCAGGTTGAAATTGAAGCACGTTTTGTTGAAGTTCTGCAAAGCGATTTGGAAGAACTCGGATTCGAGTGGATCCTGACGGATGATGCCGAAATTCTGGTACAGGATGGACCCGGTGCGATTTCAACCCGCCCCCGGATTCAAGCTGACCAAAATCTGAACGGTTTGACCGGTGGATTACGTTTCTTCGACTTCAACTCCACCTCGAACTCAACCACTCCGACGACTCGAAGCGGAACCGACAATAGCTTTATCGGTGACATTCTTTCTTTCTCCGGCATTTTGACCAACCCTGAATTACAGATGGTCATTCAGGCCGTGGACCAAAACGGGAACACCGATTTGCTTTCCGCTCCCCGCGTAACCACCGTTCACGGTGTGAATGCGATTATCGAAGTGGTTGAAGAAATCATCTATCCTACCGAATTCGATATCACTGAAAATGATGTGGATATTGACGGCGGTGGTGATGGCGACAACTTCGTCTTCATTCCTCCCACAGTTGAGCCTGGTGGATTTGAAACCCGGAACATTGGTGTGATCTTAAATGTAACCCCGACTGTAAATGCCGATAACTACACCATTAACTTGGTAATGCTGCCGGAAATTGCGGAATTGGTTGACTGGTTGCAGTACGGATCCAGCATCCCCCTGGGTGACGGAACGGAATATATTGTAAACATTCCCCAACCGGTGTTCGCCTCACGTAACCTGACCACTTCCATGATTGTATGGGATGGACACACGGTGGTGATGGGTGGTTTGATTCGTGAAGAACTCACAACTTTCGAAGACAAAGTTCCCCTTCTGGGCGACATTCCAATTCTCGGACGTCTCTTCCGCAGTGAAGGCCGCCGTTCCGAAAAACGGAACCTGTTGATCTTCGTAACTGCCCGCTTGGTGGACCCTGCCGGTAACTCTGTGAATGCTCAAGACCGTCAGGACTTGGTCACAGGTGCAAGCAGCATGAGCTCACGTGGCGCAGCAACCCCGATGAACTAAAAATCGGTTCTATCCGAATAAAGCAGCTCAGCGAGAAATTGCTGCAGCTGCTTTATTTTATTCTATCCCATGAAATCAATTAATTACCGGTGTTTGGTATGGTTCGTTCTTCTGTGCTCTTTATGGGCAGGGGGCATGGCGATACGCCAGGCTGTTTTTAAGCAGCAAACCCGCAGCTTGAAAGGGGAAGAAGCGCCTTTCCTGATGGAATCCGCGCTGCAGTTTCGCATGACCCGTATGGTGGCTGAGACCGGAACCCTGCCGGAAATCGACGAGAAGGTGCAGGTGCCGGACGGGGTGAACATGCGGAAGACCTACAGTGTAGGCGCGGAATGGGTTTATACGGGTCTGGCAAAACTGTTGCCGGAGGAATGGACGTTCACCCATCGGATCCGTTGGGCTTCTACCGCGCTGTTTTGCCTTTCGATTCCTTTGGCCGCACTGTGGGTGGGCTGCAAATATCATTCGTTTCTGGGCGCACTGGCCACCGGCGGCATTCTGGCGATCAGCCCCGCCTTTGCGGTTCGTTCAAGCGGGTTGGAGCTTTCCCGGGAAAATCTGGCCATTCCCTTGTTTGTTCTCTTTTTGCTCGCAGAATCCTTGTATGGCACTGCGAAGGGGAAGTGGACGAGAGGTTTATGGGCCCTCACCGCTGCGGTCTCCATTGCGGCCGCCCAATGTGTTTGGGATCTTAGCCAATATGTGATCGGACTATGGGTGGTCTGGAGCTTGTTCCAACGCATCAAAGATCAAAAAGAACCTCCGCACAGTCAGGGATTGATGACTGCCGTGACCGTCAGTGTGGTTTTGGCGGCTTGTATAAATCCTTATTTACGGGCCCACGCATTCTTTTTCTCTCCGATTGTGGCCCTGTTGGTGGCCCGCTGTCTCATGACCTGGATGCCTTCCCGGATGCAGGGGCGTAAATGGTTGTTGGGGATTCCGGTGGTGACGTGGTTGCTTTGGACCTTGCTCGGGCAATTTTTTGTTGAGAACTATTCCCATTTCGGGGATTTGCTGTTTGCCAAAATCCGCTATCTCAATCACAAGCCTGAAGACCCCGGGCTCCTGAATTATGCACAGCGGATCATGTGGACGCCGGCTCTGAATTCTTCTACATGGCTGTTGACAAAATTGTATTTCCCCTTAGTACTGTGGATATTCGGCATAGCAATGCTCATGTTGATTTGGGGAGTGAAACAAGGGAGGCAGCGGTTCCAAGCAGAGTTTTTCTACGCAGGATTTACCTTAGCCGTCTACGTTTTTTTCTTTCGCTTCCATGTTTTTCTCATCCTGTTTGTCGCAGTTTGCATCGGGGCAATGTTTGCTTCTTTTCAATTTCGCAAAGGGTGTTGGGGGAAATGGATTTTTCCCGGCTTGGGACTCCTACTTTTATTGAGGACGGAATATTTCTTCCTCTTGTTCTTTGAACCTAAACCGGCCAACGCACAGTTGACGGAACAACAGCAAGCTCTTCAAATCATCCGTGCCATGGGTGGAAACGAAGACCTGATGCCCAAAGGTAACCGTTGGGGGCGCCCCGGCGCCGTTTACGGTTATGTGGATGAATTGGTTGAGCAACTGTCCCGAATTTCCGAAATGGAAAGGGGGCCCGTGCTGGCTAACTTTGGTATCAGTGCCACCATATTGGCTGAAACCGAATTCCCGATTGTGTTGCATCCAAAATTCGAAACCCCCGGCATCCGGGAGCGTGTCCGCGAGTTTTACGAATATTTATTTTTAAACTCGGAGAAAGAGCTCAGGGATTGGGCCGTTGGATTTGGTGCAACCTACTATGTGCATAGCATGGGGAACTTTTCAGATAAAGATCCGCGGAGTTCCCCCCGTTATATGGTAGATGCTTTGGAACCTCCCGCCGGAAGTGCCATTTATAACCTGGAGAATGAACCGCAGAATGCGGTGTGGTTTCGACCGATTTACAGCAATGCCCGTTTCAGAATCTATCGTATCGTGACTCCCGAAGATGAAGAAATGGCCTTGGATTATACCCGGCTGGCGGCCATTGCATATGAAAGTGGGGACTATGAGAAGGCGAAGAAATGGGCCATGAGAGCCCTTTCTTTCCACTGGAAGTTTCCGCAGGCACAAAATGTATTACAAGCGGCACTGAGCCAACCCCGTCCTTAAGGGAAGACTTTCGGGGTTTGCAGTGAAAACGGGGACGCGCTTCCTTGAGGTGCTGTGGCTGCACTCTTGACCAATTTATGACGAAAAGAATAGGACTTACCGGAGGCATCGCCTGCGGAAAAAGTGTAGTAACAGACCGGTTGAAAACACATGGCATCCCCGTGTTGGATACCGATCAGGTTGCACACGAACTTTTGAAGCCGGATAATCCGGTGTTTGATTCGATTGTGAAACGGTTTGGTGCTGAAATGGTGGATGCCCAAACCGGTGAAATCAATCGGAGCTTGTTAGGTCACAAAGTCTTTGAAGATGTTTCGGAACGCAGAGCATTAAATGCGCTGATGCATCCGGAAATCGGAAAACGGTGGCGGAACTGGTTACGAGCGCAAACATCCGGGCTGGCCGTGGTGGCGATCCCTTTGTTGTTTGAAGTGGGCGTGGAAAAGGATTTTGACGGCATCCTTTGTGTGTGGTCACCGGAACCGGTCATGATTGAACGATTGAAAAAACGAAATTTAACTCAAAATGAAGCTGCTTTAAGAATACAGGCCCAAATGCCGGTTGCTCTGAAAGTGGAAAAATCAACTTGGACTTTAAAAAATAATTCGACCCTCGAAAACCTGTATACCCAGGTGGACGAATGGGTCAAAAAATGTACCCCTCAGGAGAACTGAATATGTCAGACGAAACCACAACTTCCAAAAAGGACGCTGAAGAAAAAGCGCCCCCCAAACGCCGCACCCGTAAAGCTGCTCCCAAAGCGGAAAGCTCCGGGGAACCGGCACCGGCTCCTATTCCTGAAGCTGCGACCAAACCGGCCCGCCGTAAAGCCCCGGCTGCGGATGGTGATGCAGGCGAAAAGAATGCCGGTGACAACGAAAAGAGTGGCCGTACCCGTCAGCCCCGGGCGGCAAAAGACGATGACGGCGGGAACGCCAATGACAATGACGGTGGGAACAACCGTCAACGCCGTTCACGTGGTGGAAATGACGATGAGGGTGGAAACGGCAATGACAATGACGGCGGAAACCGTCAGCGCCGTTCCCGTGGCGGAAATAATGATGATGACGGGGGAGGACATTCCAACCAGGGAAACCGTCATTCCAACCAAAACAACAATCGCCGTCGCCGCCGCCGTGGAAATTCGAACGCGCCGAACAATCAGCAACAGCGCCCTCAAAAGAATAACCGCAGGAACCGCCATGGCATGGATGACTCCCTTCCCGAACCGGAAGAGAAAAACGGTCCGCCTTTGAACCTGTTTGATTTGCAGAAACTGACTGTTCCGGTGCTGGTTGGCAAAGCAGAGGAAATGGAGGTGGAAGATCCCGCCGGTTTGCGCAAAAGTGATTTGATCACAGAAATCGTGCTGGCGAATATGCAGCAGGATGGCCCGGTATTTGTGCAGGGGATTTTGGAAATCATGCAGGATGGATTCGGTTTTCTCCGTTCACCTTTGTATAATTATCTGTCGACCACCGAAGATATTTTCGTTTCGCCTGCCCAAATCCGCAAATACGGCATGCGCTTCGGCGACTTTGTGGAAGGTGACTTGCGCACCGCCAAACCCAAAGACCGCTTTTTCGGATTGGGGGTTCCCACCAAAATTAATGGTGAAGTTCCCCAAAAAGGAAAGAAAGGGGTAATCCCTTTCGAGCATTTAACCCCGCTTTTCCCTGATGAGCGTTTGATGATGGAGCGGAGCGAAAATCCTTCCTTGTCGATGCGGGTGATTGATTTGGTTGCGCCGATCGGGAAAGGACAGCGCGGACTGATCGTGGCGCCGCCCCGTACCGGTAAAACGGTTTTGCTCCAGGATATTGCCAACTCGGTCAGTGCCAATCATCCGGAAGTGGATTTGTATATTCTGTTGATTGATGAACGTCCTGAGGAAGTGACGGACATGCAACGGAACACCAAAGCACAGGTCATCAGCTCAACTTTTGATGAGCCCCCGGACCGGCATGTGCAGGTTGCGGAAATCGTCATTGAAATGGCGCGCCGCAAAGTGGAGCATGGCAAAGACGTGGTCATCCTGCTGGATAGTATCACCCGTTTGGCCCGTGCCTACAATACCGTGCAACCTCACAGTGGAAAGATCCTTTCCGGGGGTGTGGATGCCAATGCCTTACAGAAACCCAAACGTTTCTTCGGAGCCGCCCGGAATATTGAAGGAGGCGGAAGCCTGACCATTATTTCCACGGCCTTGGTGGATACCGGTTCCAAGATGGACGAAGTCATCTTCGAAGAATTCAAAGGGACTGGTAATATGGAACTGGCTCTCGACCGTTCTTTGGTGGAAAAACGGGTGTATCCCGCCATCAACGTGGCAAAATCCGGTACCCGTAAAGAAGATCTGCTGATGCATCCGGATGAGTTACAACGGGTATGGGTGTTGCGTAAAGCCCTCAATGGTGTTCCGGCAGTGGAAGCCATGGAAGTTCTGTTGAGCCGACTCAAGAAAACCAAAACCAATCCTGAGTTTTTATTGGCTCTTCAAAACGCCTAGTACCCTGTAAACCTTAAATCTTCGCATAGGACCGTGAGATTCCGAGTGGATTTGTGCTCCAATAAGGATAAAACGATGCATCGTTTACAGGGTACTAGGCTTGCCAAACGTCACTGAATTCGGTTGAATGTACCTATGGCCCTGTCTTTGGTGAACTCCCGAAAACCCGCAACATTGCTGTGGGTTTCCACCTTCGTGCTTTCCGTTGGATTGCACGTAGGTTTGGTGCGCCTGAATCCCAATTTGTTCCTGGGTTCGGGTGATCTTGCTTCGAGCAGCCAAAGACCCGCCCACAGCAAAATGGAAGTGCAACCTGCACGTCCGGAGTTGATGCGGAAAGAATTGCCCCGTTTATTGGAACAATTTGATCCGGTGGCATCTGCGGAACGGAGTGAAAATCCCATTGATCTTCCGGATCCCGCTGCCGGATTGTTTGATCAGGGCGCTCCCGAATTACCCGTGCCCGAAGCCAAACATCAACCGGCGGAACTCACCGGGGAAACTCCGGAGATGAGTGAATCTGTGACCGACTGGCAGCCGCGTCAGGAAGTGATGGCCGTCACGGATCAACAGGTCACAGAGACTTTGGATATTCTGCCCCGCACATTACGGGATATTCAATCCGACCAACCGGGTGCTCCTGACATTTCTTTGCCGGGAGGATCCCCGGATCTGCCCGGATTGGAAGTGGCGCCGGTGAAATTTCAGGCCCTGCAAACCCAGGGGAACGGTCAGGGAGCCACCTTGTTTGGATTGCCTCCCATTGCGGAATCAGGTTCAGGTTCGGGTGGCGCGTCCGGTATGCGTCCCGTTCCCGACTTGCCGGAAATGGCACTCCCGGAAATGGAAACCCGGGAAGAAATTACCCAGTTGGATGCGGTGGAATCTTTATTGCGATTGGAGACGCGCGTTTTTGATGACCCCGCGGATCCTGATTCGCGCTATTTTAAAGTACAACTTTTGCCTGCCGGTCTGGATCAGCTGCCGGTGATACCCCGGGATGTGGTCTATTTGTTGGACTGCTCGGCCAGTATGACCGAACGAAAACTCCGCTTGGCTGTGGAGGGCATCAATGAATCCCTTAAATCTCTTACGGAAGCGGACCGCGTCAATGTGATTGCTTTCCGGGATGAGGTGGAGCTCTTCGGAACAGAGGGCGTTGAAGCGAGTGTTTTTGGCAAAGCCAAGGTCCGGACCTTTCTTTCTTCGATGCATGCCCGGGGACAAACGGATGTTTATGCTTCCCTCAACGCCTTGCAGGCGATGCCGGGAACCTCCGGTCGCCCGATGTTGGCGATGCTGGTGACCGATGGGGTTCCCACCCAGGGGGTGACGGACAGCAGTGAGATTATTGAAGCCTTTACCCGATTGAATCAGGGAAAGATATCTGTGTTCGGCCTCGGCGGGGGCGGCAGGGTGAATCGTTTGTTGTTGGATTTTCTCAGCTTCCGGAACCGGGGATCTTCTTTGGTTGCCCCCGGGGCGGAAGGGCTGCCCGGGGCCATTGTGCAGTCCGCCACTGAAATCAAACGTCCGGTTTTGGTGAACCTGAGTTATCAATTCAGCGGACGAGTTGAGCCTGAAATCTATCCTGAAAATTTGAGCCACCTCTACTTGGACCGTCCCTTGATCTTAATTGGGCGCACCCGGAAGGATCAACCCAAACTGGCCTTTCAAATTGTGGGGCAGTCCGCCAAGGGGAATCATGATATTTTGTTCAGTATCAATCTGGATGAAGCCCCGAAAGCCTCTCAGGCCCTGCGTCAGGAATGGGCCTGGCAGGCTTTGCTGCAGGAACTTTCTTCATCTATTGGCAACCCGGACCCCAGCTCCCAACATGCCGTTCAGGACCTGATCGACACCTACAATCTGGTGATCCCGGATGCGTATCGGTAGAGGGTGAGGGGGGGCGTGGGTTGCTGGACCGCGGGACGCGGGCCCTCCTGTTAGGACCGACTGTGTCTCCCTGGCCGTCGCGAGCGACAGCTCGGGCAGGCGCAGTCGTGAGGGTGGGTTGCTGGACCGCGGGACGCGGGCCCTCCGTAAGGACCGACTGCGTCCCCCTGGCCGTCGCGAGCGACAGCTCGGGCAGGCGCAGTCGTGAGGGTGGGTTGTTGGACCGCGGGACGCGGGCCCTCCGTAAGGACCGACTGCGTCCCCCTGGCCGTCGCGAGCGACAGCTCGGGCAGGCACAGTCGTGAGGGTGGGTTGTTGGAGTCCGGGGCTTATTTAGGCAACTTGCGTGAAAGAACTTCCGGATTTTCACCCGCTGCCAAAACTTTTAACCACCAGGTAAAGGCGTATTCACCGGGATAGACTTTGTATTGATCCAGGGTGTCCGGTCCGCAACTTGCGGTGCCCACGCCCCGTTGTACCACATCCAGGTTCATAAACGCTTTGCCGGATTCGGCCAGTTCATGCGGATGGGATGCTTGAATCAGTTGGTCGGTGGAGAAGGGCAGTACCGAACCGGAAAATTTCCGGTCACTGCAGGCAAGCAACCCTTTCCCGTCTTTGTCTCGGGCACAGATCCAGCGGAGATCTTCTTTGTTCCCGCTTTCCTGGGGGACGACGTAGGGGAAGAGTTGCTCGGAGAGTTTTCCGTTGAAATGTCCGGGCCAAACACCCGCTTTGCGGTCCGCATAACTTTCGACGGGGCCGAGGCCCATCCATTCAATATGGTCAAAACTTCCGTCCAGCTCCAGACAGATGCCCACGCGGGGCAAATCGGGGAGGGCGGCGTCGAAGTGAAAAAGCTGATCCATGCGAATCCAGCCGTTTTCGAAACAGCGGAAGCTTTGCTGATGGGTGATGGCACTCTCAAGATTCGGGGTGTTGTAGACCCGCTGAATGCGCAGACTGTCCTCCACCGTTTCCGTACGTTCATTTTGGAGGGTCAATTGATCGATCCCTGCATTATGCCAGCGTCCCAGCGGTTTCCAGTCCGCGGTCCATTGCTCCTCTTTTCCTTTTACGCCATCGTTGTCCAGGTGTCCCCGGAGGATTTGCAGTTCCGGAAGGCGCTTGAACCCCAACTCTTTTGCGCTTTTGATCGGAAGTGATTTTGCCGCCACTTTCTTGGGGGCTTTCTTTGCCATGACAAATGAAGCCCGGCACATTTCCAGCCCTTCATCAGAAGCACTCAAATGCAACACCAGTTCCTCACCGGCCTTCACCGAAACTTCAGGCAGTTTTAAGGCAAGGGTTTTGGATTTTTGCGGGGCAATGGAAAGACGTCCCAAATCCGCTTCGTAGATTTCTTTTCCATTTATGCAGCAGGAGTAACGCCATTCCAGCCAATCCGCATTGCGGAAGGAATCGCGGTTCAGCAAAGTGACTTCACCGGTTTTTTTGTTAAAGTCACCCGCCTGCACCGGTTGGAAAACGACTTTGCATTCCGACATCGCGGGTTTGGGGATACGGTCGGGTTGCACCATGCCGTTGCAGTTGAAGTTCACATCGTTGGGTTCGTCGCCGAAGTCACCGCCGTAGGCCCAGAATTCACGGCCGTCTTCGGTTTTTTCGCGAAGTCCCTGTTCGACCCAGTCCCAAATATATCCGCCTTGCAGCATCGGATATTTGTAAATGGCATCCCAGGTATCCGCGAGACAGCCATTGCTGTTCCCCATGGCGTGGGAATATTCACAGGGAATGTAGGGACGGGTATCGGTGGGGTTCTTCCCGTAGTCGATGAATGTGCTTATTTGAGGATACATCGGACAACGGAAGTCACTGCTCCGCTCCCCGCCCGGGGTTAATTCAGCTTTCCCCTGCCACCAGCCTGAGCGGTCTGCAGGTTCGTTGTGTAACAAACGGCTGTCATCCAGACTCCGTGCGGCATCCGCAGCCAAATCGTGATTGAGTCCATAACCGGTTTCGTTGCCGAGCGACCAGGCATAAATACTGGCGTGATTGCGGTCGCGCATGATCATACGTGAGGTGCGTTCGATGATGGATTTCTGCCAGCGGGGATCATGTCCAATGGTATTGTAATTGGCGTGCGCTTCCTGGTTCGCTTCGTCGACCACATACAGACCCACTTCGTCACAGATATCCAGCCATTCCGGATCGTTGGGATAATGCGCGGTTCTCACCGCATTGAAGTTATGGGATTTGAGCAGGGCGGCATCTTCGATGAGCCATTTCCGGTCAACCGTTTTGCCGTGATCCGGATCGTGGTCATGGCGGTTGACGCCCTTGATTAAAATCGCTTGTCCGTTAAAAATCAACTGGCCGTTTTTAATCTTGGCGGTTTTGAATCCGATACGCAGACTGGTGACCTCCAGAATTTTATCAGTTTCCAGATCTTTCAGGGTCAGCTGCAGTGAATACAAGTTGGGCACTTCCGCTGACCAGGGCAGGCATTTTTCAAGCTTTTCATTAAACCGGGCAATGAAGCCTTCTTTCCGGTAGTTGGTGCCGTCGACATTGCAGGTGCGGGGTTTCTTCCAGACATCTTTTCCTTCGGCATCCTGAAGTTGGACTTCGACTTTGCAAAGGCGTCCGGGTTCACCCTGCACGCCCAGTTTGACTTGTAGATCCAGCGTGCCCGTTTTTTTACCGGGTTTGTAGCCGGTTTTGGCAAAAATGTCATCGAACCAAACCTGATCGGTGCTGATCAGTTTCACGGAGCGATGCAGACCGGCCATCCACCAGTGATCCTGATCTTCAATGTAAGAAAAAGCGGAATAGCGAACCACCAGAATGGCCAACAAGTGGTCTTTTCCCGGGGTGAGGAAAGGACTGAGATCAAATTCGGCCGGCAGACGGCTGTCACTGGTCATGCCCACAAATTTTCCGTCCAGATATATGACCCCCACACTTTCCACGCCGCCCAGATGTAAAACTGTGCGGCGGTTCTTCCAGGTTTTTGGAATGGAAATAATTTTCCGGAACAGGCCGGTGGGATTTTGATCCGGGACGGTCGGAGGGGTGTTTTCAAAAGGCATTTGTACATTGGTGTAATGCGGTTTGTCCCAACCCTGACGGGTCCAATTCCCCGGGACCTCGATCGTGGCGGCGCCTTCGGGGAGTTCTCCCGGCAGGGCGGCCGGAAGATCTTCCGGCATGTCAAAATAATCAAAGGACCATTCACCATCCAGGCTCTTTACCCATTTGGATTTCTCCGGATTGCGGGTGGCCGCGGATTTCGCGTTTGGAAAAGGGAAGTGAAAGGAACGGGCCGGAAGGCGGTTGATTTGTGTCAACTCGGGGATTTCCCAAGAGCGGGGAAGAGGGAAGGGACAAGGGGATAAGGTCATATGCGATTACCTAATCAAAATTGTACGCGGTGCAATCCACAACGTAGACGTTTTTGCATTGATTCGAAGGCGGGCTTGGTTAAGCACGTTCACATGTACCCTACACTTCATTTGCTCAAACATTCTTTGGCAGAAAATGCCATTCGGGTCCTTCGGGACAAAGATTCAAGTCCGGAACAGTTCCGCGGTGCGATTCTCAGGCTGACCACGCTTTTAACCCTGGACGCCACCCGAGAACTGCCTTTGAAGCAAGTGGAAGTGCAGACCCCCATTCAGGCAACCTTCTGCGGGCAGTTGAATTGTCGGGTGGGTATCGTTCCCATTTTGAGGGCCGGACTCAGTATGGTGGATCCGTTGTTGACCATGTTGCCCGAAGCCGAAGTTTGGCATCTGGGATATTACCGGGATGAAGAAACCCTGAAGCCGGTGACCTACTACGACAAACTTCCGCCCAACGCGCCCGTGGATGTGGCCTATGTCCTGGATCCAATGTTGGCCACTGGTGGTTCCGCCTGTGCGGCCCTGGAAAATTTAAAGAAATGGGGGGTGCCTGAAGTGCATTTCCTCGGCATCCTCGCCGCGCCCGAAGGGATAGAGAAAGTGGCCACTGCCTTTCCGGATGTCCCCATGCATATTTGTGCCATGGATGAAAAACTGAACGATCAGGGATATATTGTTCCCGGACTCGGCGATGCCGGAGACCGGGCCTTTAATGCGGCAGCGGTTTAAAATGGGGTGTCTGCCATTGTCCGACACATCAGACCTGTCCGACAAGGTCTGACCGCTAGGCCTTAAGCTCTATACTCTCCATTCTGAACTCTTCTTTTTATTTGCTATAAACCTGCAAATCATATATGATTTAGAAATGGCTAATAAAATCTATACTTTTGGTGAAATCATGGGTCGTTTCCAACCTGAGGGCTTTGCCCGGTTGAGACAGACCCTGCCCGGTCCCCTGAACTTAACTTTCGGAGGGGCTGAGGCCAATGTTGCGGCTTCAATTTCGATGATGGGTAAAGATACCTGCTTCATTACTGCGCTTCCGCAAAACGATTTGGGCGATGCCTGCGTGGCTTCGCTTAAAGGCTTGGATGTGGACACCTCCGCGATTGTGCGAACCAAAGGGGGGCGGCTCGGACTTTACTTCGTGGAAGCGGGTGCGAATCAGCGCCCTTCAAAAGTGGTGTATGACCGCGCCAACTCTTCGATCAGCGAAACCCCCGGATCAGCTTATGGCTTTTCTGAATTGCTCAAAGATGCGGCTTGGTTGCATTTGAGTGGCATTACTCCCGCACTTTCCGAAGCGGCCGCGAATGCAGTGATTGAGGCGGCCAAGGCGGCCAAAGCCAACGGCGTAACCGTTTCCTGCGACTTGAATTTCCGTAAAAAACTGTGGGACTGGAAACCCGGCACGGATGCCAAAACCCTGGCCCGCGAAACCATGAGTCAGGTGATCCCGTTTGTGGACGTGGTCATTGCCAACGAAGAGGATTGTTCGGATGTGTTAAACATTCAGATCGAAGAACAGGATATTCATTCCGGCAGCTTGCAGATTGATAAATATCCGCAAGTCGCCCGCGAAGTGGTTAAAATGTTTCCGAATGTCAGCAAGGTGGCGATCACTTTACGGGAAAGCCTCTCCGCCAGTCACAACAACTGGGGAGCCATGTTCTTTGATGTGGCGGCGGATAAACCGTACTTTGCTCCTTTGCAGGACGGGGAATATCAACCTTATGAAATCAAAAACATTGTGGACCGGGTAGGGGGAGGAGACTCTTTCGCCGCCGGTCTGATTTACGCTTTGAACGATGATGCGCTCTCGGCACCTGAATCCGCGATTGCCTATGCGGTTTCCGCCTCCTGTCTGGCGCACTCGATTCTGGGGGATGTGAATTACAGTACCCGGGACGAAGTGATTAACCTTATGGGCGGCAACGCTTCAGGGCGGGTGCAACGATGATTGATTTTGATCTCTACCCTGTTGTGCCGGTAATTGTCCTCGACAACGCCGACGACGCGATTCCGCTTTCCGAAGCTTTATTGGCCGGTGGCATTGGCATTATTGAAATTACTTTCCGTACCGCCGCGGCGGCGGAATCCATTTCCCGGATCGCAAAAAGTCTTCCTGAAATGAAAGTCGGTGCGGGCACGGTGGTCACCCCTGATTCCGCCCAACGGGCTTTTGACAGCGGGTCCCAATTTGCCCTGGCTCCCGGATGTGATGCGGAAACCGTGTCCTTCTGGAACGAAAAAAACATTCCCTTTATTCCCGGAGTGATGACACCCACAGATTTGCAGGCGGCCTACAAGCTCGGGTGCAAATTTATGAAGTTCTTCCCGGCCGAAGCGGCGGGCGGGGTCAACATGTTGAAAAACCTGAGCGCGCCCTACCAACATTTGGGAATTAAATTTTGTCCGACCGGCGGGATCAATCTCAACAACATGGGAGACTACCTCTCCTTGAGTCAGGTTTTCGCGATTGGCGGATCCTGGATCGCGACCCGTCAGCAGATTGTTGACAAAGATTGGACTGCGGTCACCGCCCAGGCGGCGGAAGCGATGGCGCAAGCCAAGGCGGTTCGCTAACCATGGACTGGAAATGGTCTGCTCACGGCAGCCGCTTTGCGCAGGCCTCCGGCATCCTGGAATTGATGAATGACCTCGGGGAAGCCATGGCCTCCGGGGACGAAAATCTTTGCATGCTGGGGGGAGGGAATCCTTCGCCGGTACCGGAGATGCAGGCCTGCTTCCGCGATCAATGGAACGCCTTGGGCGAGCGTCCGGAAGAACTGAATGCGGTGCTGGGAAAGTACGATACTTCGCAGGGCTCCCCGGCATTCATCCGCGCCCTGGTCGACTTTCTGAATGAACGGTATGACTGGGGAATTGCCCCCGAAAATGTCGGCATTTGCAATGGCAGTCAGACCGCGTTTTATTATCTGTTTAATTTGTTGGCCGGAGAAGGGAAAAAGATCCTGCTGCCTCTCTCTCCCGAATATATTGGCTATGCGGAGCAGGGGATTGATCCCGGACTGTTCCAGTCGGTACACGGAAAACTGGTGGAGACCGGCGAGCATCTGTTTAAATATCATATCGATTTTGACGCCCTGGAAATCGCAGACGATGTGGCGGCCATGGCGGTGTCCCGTCCCACCAATCCCACCGGCAATGTGCTGACAGATGAAGAAGTGGCCAGGCTTTCCGAAATGGCCAAAGCGAAAGGGATTCCGTTGATGATCGACAATGCCTACGGAGCGCCGTTCCCGGGGATTTTGTTCCGGGAAGTGAAACCCATTTGGGAACCGCACATTATTTTATCCATGAGTCTCTCCAAGTTGGGCCTGCCCGGCACCCGCACCGGAATTGTGGTGGCGGATGCGCCGGTGATCCAATTGCTGTCTTCCGTGAATGCGGTGGTGGGTTTGGCCAATGGCAATGTGGGCCAGGCTTTGATTCGTCCCTTGTTGGCATCAGGTGAACTGGAAGGTCTCTGCGAAAAATAT
The DNA here is from genome assembly GCA_937127435.1 of uncultured Verrucomicrobiota bacterium. GTDB lineage: Bacteria > Verrucomicrobiota > Kiritimatiellia > SS1-B-03-39 > UBA6053 > UBA6053. The sequence continues at coordinate 18,274 of CAKZLZ010000186.1, forward strand.
ATCCGCCCCTTTTACGAAAGCCACAGCCGGGATGCGGCCGCATGGTGGACGGAGGCTCTGGGGGATTCGGTTCCCTGGATGCGTCACGAAGCCGAAGGATCGATGTTTCACTGGGTCCGCTTTCCCGGCCTGCCCGGTGGCTCCCGCGAACTGTATCAACGCCTGAAGGCCCGCGGGGTGCTGGTGATTCCCGGAGACGCCTTTTTCTATGGACTGGAATTCCCGGCCGCGGAACAAAGTGAATGTATCCGTGTGCATACCGCCATGGATCCGGAAAAAGTGAAACGGGGGATTGGTATTATTGCCGAAGTTGTGCAAGAGATGTTCGCAGAATCATGATCAGCATTATTACCAGTTTTTATAATCAATACGGAATGAATAAACTCTTCCTGGAGTTTTTAGAAAAATATACCACCGTTCCCTATCAGCTCATCGCAGTGGATAATATGTCCGACGACGGGAGCGGCGACCTTTTCCGGGCGCATGGCGCATTGGTCATCCGCAACGAAGCCAATTTTAATTATCCCCACTGTCAAAACCAGGGGGCGGCGGTTGCAGAGTACGACTACCTCTTTTTCCTCAACAACGATTTGCTGGTTTGTCCCGACTGGGATACCCGCGCGATTGCATTGATGGAAGAAAACGGGCTGGATTTTGCTTCGGCCATCGGCACCAATAAAATGATGACCAAAAAACGGACCCGGGTGCATGTGAAAAGCTGGTTTGCGATTCGTTATCCTTTTTTGAAAATCAGCAATTCCTATCGTTCCTTAAAGTGGATGCATCAGGTGTTTTTCCTCGGGAACTACGAGGGATTCTGCAAACGTCTCCGGAAAAAATACGCCGGAAAAACCGCAGAAGGGATTGCGGGCTTTAATGTGCTCATGACCCGGCGCGGGATGGATTTGATCGGGGAGTGGGATGAACGTATTCAGGCGGCCGATTATGATGTGTTTCTCCGGGCCAAAGACCGGGCGGTCAAACATGGGGATGTGAAACCGTTCCATGTGTTGTGGGAACTTTATTTTCACCACTACATGCGCCTGACCTTTAAAATGAAATATCCGCCATTTGTGGGGCAGGAAAATATTATTATGCCTTCGATCAAATGGACCGAATCGGTGATCAAGGAATATATGGCCACCGCCGACCGGATTTTCTTTCAGTCCGAGCGGAGCAGCGCCCGGGAACCCACCAACGAATATAAGCAGATTGAAGATTAGAGGTCTTCAATCCGGGATGCGGATTCGATGTCTTTCGCGGTGATGCCGCCGGCAGAATGGGTGCTGTAAGTGACCGTGCAGGTCTTATAACCGACTTCCATATCCGGGTGATGATCCTTTTGATGCGCAATCCAGGCGACCGCATTCACAAACGCCATGGTTTCATAATAATTTTTAAAAGGATATTCTTTTTGAATCGATTGACCGTCGGGAAGGACTTCCCAGTCGGGTAAAGCGGTTAAGCTGTTCTTCAGCTCTTCGGTTGATAGCAATGGGGAATGGGGGTTTTGTGTGCTCATACGCTACTTTCGCCCGGTGTGGAGGATATGCAAATGGATTCTTGGGCGTGGCAGGGGATTCCGGATTTTGCGCAACCCCTCGCGTGAACGCTTTGGGTGAACCATCTAAAGATGGAACCCGGAACTTCCCCCCATTCACCCTCAGGTCAAAATCTCTTTGCATTCTTGAGAGTTCAGGCTAGGGGAATACCCATGTTTGACCCCGTATCCAATAAAATTGATTTCCCCCGCAACGAAGAAGAAATGCTCGCATTCTGGGAAGCCCAGGGCATTTTTCAGAAAAGTCTGGATCAACGTGCGGATAATGAAGAGTTTGTGTTCTATGACGGACCGCCCTTTGCGACCGGTTTGCCACACTATGGACATTTATTAGCGGGCACCATTAAAGACATTGTGCCCCGCTACCAAACCATGCGCGGCAAATATGTCGAACGCCGCTTTGGCTGGGATTGTCATGGACTGCCCATCGAAGCCCTGGCGCAGGATGACCTGGGCTTGGCCGGCACCACCGCGATTGTGGAAGCCGGGGTGGACGTGTTTAATGAAAAATGCCGTTCCATGGTTCAAACTTACGTCAACGAATGGCGTAAAACCGTGACCCGCATGGGCCGCTGGGTTGATTTTGATAACGATTACAAAACCATGGATACCGACTTTATGGAATCCATCTGGTGGGTATTTCAACAGCTTTGGGATAAAGGGCGCATCTACAAAGCCCACCGTATTATGCCCTACAGCTGGAAGCTGACCACCCCGCTTTCCAATTTTGAGGCCAACCGGAATTATAAAGATGTGCAGGATCCCGCAATTACCTGCCGCTTTAAATTGAAAGACGAAACTCTCTTCGGCGCCCAGGCCCATTTCCTCGCCTGGACCACCACCCCCTGGACCTTGCCTGCCAATCTCGCATTGTGCGTAGGACCCGAAATCGACTATGTGGCGGTACAGGATCTTTCCGATGACACGATTTATGTGATGGCTGAAGCCCGTTTAGCTTCATACTTCCCCAAAGCGGATGCGTACAAGTTGCTGAAAACCGTGAAAGGGGCGGAATTGGAAGGGCAGGGCTACGAGCCTTTGTTTAACTACTTTACAGACCATGAAAACAGCTTCCGCGTGTTGACGGATGATTTTGTCAGTACTGGCGACGGCACCGGAATTGTGCATATGGCCCCGGCCTATGGTGAAGACGATTACCGCATCTGCCGGGATGCCGGCATTGAATTGGTGGACCCGCTGGATGCCGAAGCCTGTTTTACTTCCAAAGTGCCCGACTTTGCCGGTCAACTTTGTAAAGATGCGGACAAAGGCATTATCCGCGCCCTTAAAGACGCGGGCAAACTGGTGCATCAATCGACCATTCAGCACAGTTATCCCTTCTGCGAACGCACCGACACCCCCTTGATCTACCGCGCGATTGAAGCCTGGTATGTGAAAGTGGATGATTTGCGCGACAAAATGCAGACCTTGAATAACCAGGTCCACTGGACCCCCGAGTATGTGGGCAGCAAACGTTTTGGCAATTGGCTGGCGGATGCGAATGACTGGAACATCAGCCGCAACCGTTTCTGGGGATCCTGTATTCCGGTCTGGGTTTCCGAAGACGGCGAGGACAGCATCTGCATGGGCTCCATCGAAGAACTGGAAAAATATTCCGGGGTCAAAGTCGATGACTTACACAAACACGTTTTGGATAAAGTGGTGTTTGAAAAAGACGGTAAAACCTACCGCCGGACGCCCGAAGTACTGGACTGCTGGTTTGAATCCGGGGCCATGCCTTATGCCCAGCAACATTTTCCCTTCGAAAATGCCGAAGGATTTGAGAACCGCTATCCTGCCGACTTTATTGCCGAAGGACTCGATCAGACCCGCGGATGGTTTTATACCCTGATGGTGCTGGGCACCATCCTGTTCGAAAAACCGGCCTTTAAAAATGTGGTGGTCAACGGACTGGTGCTGGCCGAAGACGGACAGAAGATGTCCAAGCGCCTCAAGAACTACCCGGATCCCATGAAGGTGATCGATCAATACGGCGCGGATGCGATCCGGCTTTATATGATCTATTCTCCGGTGGTGCGTGCCGAAAACCTCGCCTTTGCTGAAGACGGGGTGAAACAAATCATGCGCGATCTGCTGATCCCCATGTGGAACGCCTACAGTTTCTTTGTGACTTATGCCAATACCGACGGCTGGGAGCCCTCCGCCAAAGGCGACAAGAGCGAAAACCTTCTCGACCGCTGGATTCTTTCCTCGCTGGAAAAATTGTCTGAGGATGTGACCGCGGCCATGGACGATTACGATCTGCAATCCGCAGTGCGTCCTTTCGTGCACTTCATTGAAGATCTCACCAACTGGTATATTCGCCGGAGCCGTCGACGTTTCTGGAAAAGTGAAGACGATGACGACAAACATCAGGCTTACCAGACTCTTTATTCGGTGTTGTTGACCCTGAGTAAAATCGGTGCGCCCTTTGTGCCCTTTATTACCGAATCGATTTACCGGAACCTGCGTACGGAAGAGATGCCGGAATCGGTTCATCTCTGTGACTTCCCGCACTTTGCCGGCAAGCATCGCGATCCGGATTTGGATAAACAAATGGCCGTGGTGCAAACCGTGGTTCAGTTGGGACGCAGTTTGCGCAGCGAGTACGATTTGAAAGTCCGCATGCCCCTCAAAGGCATCCATGTGGCCACCCGGGATATGAGTCTCAAACAGAATATTGATGAACTCAAACATTTGGTGATGGAAGAACTTAATGTGAAAGAAGTGTGGTTCGGTGAAGATGAAACCGCACTGGCCACCTACAGCGCCAAACCCAACTTCAAAACCCTCGGACCCAAACTCGGGAAAAAGATCAAGCTTTGTGCTGCCTCCGTGGCCAAACTGGACACTGAAGAAATTACCGCAATTCTGGGTGGAAAAACCCATTCGGTGGATTTGGATGGCGAAGCCTTCGAAATGTCCGCGGATGATTTATTGATCAGCCGCAATCCCCGTGAAGGCCTGGCGGTCGCATCCGAAGGTCAAATCGTGGTGGCTCTCGAAACCGGCCTCACGCCCGAACTGGAACAGGAAGGCTTGGCCCGCGAACTGGTGAGCCGCCTTCAGAATCTCCGGAAAAGTGAAGGGCTGGAAGTTTCCGACCGCATTCAAGTACGCTTCCGGGGATCGGAAGTGGTGCAGGCCGCCGTTTCCGAACATCGGGAATTCATCATGGCCGAAATTCTGGCGTTGGTCTTCGATTTCGATGCCGACCTCGAAGCGGAAGTGCTGGAACTCAACGGCGAAGAAGCGGCTTTTGTGATTGTGAAGAATTAAACGGATCTAATACGCCGGAATTCCGGGTTTATATTCCGTCGGAGTCCCGAGTTTAAATTAAGCCGGAGTCCCGGGTTTGAATTAAGCCGGAGTTCCGCGTTTATATTACGCCGGAGTCCCGCGTTTACGCGGAAGTGACAAGGGGCGTTTACGACCCGGTTTCAGAACCCGTGCGCATCGCAACCCCGGCACCCAAGTCCTAAAGGCCTCGGGCTGACTTCCGCATAAATGCGGGACTCCGGCGTATTTACCCAAGTCCTAAAGGCCTCGGGCTGACTTCCGCGTAAACGCGGGACTCCGGCGTAATTTAAACCCGGGACTCCGGCGTCGTGTAAATATTCCTATCTTTTTTCTCTTGCATGGATTGTATACACATGAATACTTTATATATGTATGAATGGAGAAAGATTGAGCCCGAAGAGCGCAAGGCTTTATTAGAGGAGCGGCAGCGCTTAAACTGTTCCTGGCACCGACCTTCCCGCCAACAGCTGGGGGATTGGTGGCATATCACCGCGGCTTGTTATGAACACAAGCCGCTCATAGGCCTCACGCCTGAGCGAATGAATTCTTTTTCCCACGACCTGCTCGATTGTGTTTCGGCGGATAGTTTGGAAATAAGTGCGTGGTGTCTGCTGCCGAATCATTATCATCTATTGGTTCGGGTCATTGATGAAAAAATTCTTTCAAAATCATTGGGGAAACTTCATGGACGAACTTCACATGCCTGGAATGTTGAAGAGGGCCTGACCGGTCGAAAATGCTTTCATGGTTTATTACCCAAGCCGATCAAAAGTCTGGAACATCGCTGGGCCACCCTGAATTATATTCATCATAACCCGGTGAAGCATGGGTACGTTGAAAAATGGCAGGATTGGCCCTATACCAGTGCACATGCCTATTTAAAAGAAATGGGAAAAGCGCAAGCGGCAAAGTTTTGGCGGGAGTATCCGGTTTTGGATATGGGCAAAGGCTGGGATGAGGAGAGGGGGTAAATGTCGGAGTTCAGAGTTTAAACTAAGCCGGAGTCCCGCGTTTATATTCCGCCGGAGTCCTAGGTTTATATTACGCCGGAGTCCCGGGTTTATATTCCGCCGGAGTCCCGCGTTTACGCGGAAGTAACAAGGGGCGTTTACGACCCGGTTTCAGAACCCGTGCGCATCGCAACCCCGGCACCCAAGTCCTAAAGGCCTCGGGCTGACTTCCGCGTAAACGCGGGACTCCGGCGCAGTTTAAACCCGGGACTCCGGCCTGTTTCAACTCCGGCGCAGTTGAAACCCGTTGCGCCGTCTATTTCTTTCCCGGTAAAAGTTTGCCAGTTTGGGTGCGGGCACGTAAATGAAGGCCATGACCCAATCCGACCCCATCAATGACTGTTTTTTGAAAGCCTGCCGAGGCGAAGCTGTATCCCGCACCCCTGTTTGGCTGATGCGTCAGGCCGGACGCTATATGGCTGAATACCGTAAGATGCGGGAGACCTATCCGATTCTGGAGATGATGAAAAGTCCGGAACGGGCGGCGGAAGTGACCATGCAGCCGGTGCGGGCTTTCGATATCGATGCGGCCATCATTTTTGCGGATATCCTCACCTTGCTCGAACCCATGGGCCTGAATCTGGAGTTTATTCCCGGGCGCGGACCGGTTTTTCATAATCCGGTAAGGGACAAAGCGGATGTCCTCGCTCTGAAAACGGTGGATCCCCACAAGCAAATTGATTTTACCCTCGATGCCATCCGCCTCTCCCGTGAACTTCTGCAAAACAAAATTCCCCTGATCGGATTTTCAGGCGCGCCCTTTACGCTGGCCTGTTATGCGGTGCAGGGGGGAGGCAGCAAAGATTTTGATGAGGTCCGTGCTTGGATGTATAGCGATCCCGCCCGCTGGTCTGATTTAATGGACCGGTTGACCGATGCGGTGACCGAATACCTGCTCGCCCAAATTGATGCCGGCGCCCAGGCCCTGCAGTTGTTCGATAGTTGGGCCGGTTGCCTGTCGGTAGCAGATTACGAACGCTTCGCCGGACCCTGGACCCGCAAAATCTTTTCCGCATTGGCAGGGAAGGTTCCCACCATTCACTTCTCCGCCAACGGTGGACATTTACTTGAACAAATTGCGGACATGCCGGTTTCCGTGATTGGACTCGATTGGCGGGTGAGCCCGGCCCAGGTGATGTCCCGCATCGGCACGGACCGGGTGTATCAAGGGAATCTGGATCCCGCCCGCCTGCTGGCATCCGACGAAGCAGCGCTCTCCGGTGCTGCCGAAGTTTTAAAAGCCCTCAAACCTGCAAAGGGTCACATTTTCAATTTAGGACATGGGGTTATCAAAACCACGCCGCCTGAACGGGTGAAACTTTTGGTGGATGCGGTGCACGCCTAAAAAATTCTTTTGGAATCGAAAAGCTCACACCCATGAAATGGAAAATCATCTCTGTCGGTAAACCATCATTCTCCTGGGCCCGGGAGGGCATCGACACCTATTTGAAACGTCTGCAACCTTTTGCACCGGTGGAAATGATTCAGTTGAAGAAATCTGAAACCGCATTGTTTATGAAGGCCAGTGGATCGGCTCTGCGCTTGGCTTTGGATGAAAGGGGCAGGGGATTTACCACTTCGGCCATGGCCAAACAGGTGACCGGATGGGAAATGGACGCGGTCAAAGAGGTTGCGGTTTTTATCGGCGGCTCCGACGGTCTACCGGCTGACCTCCGCAAAGGGGCGGATGTTTGTTTTCATCTCGGTCCGCAAACCATGATGCATGAGTTGGCGCTGCTGGTATGGATGGAACAGTTGTACCGGGTTTATACGTTGAAGGCGGATCATCCTTACCATCGCGGGTAACACAGACATTCCTGTCTGTGATCGAGAGCGGTTCAACCGCGCTCGCAAAAAGGATTGAAAGGAGAGGTTGGGGGTTGCTGTCGCGGCTTGCCGCGACAGATCACAGACAGGAATGTCTGTGTTACGTCTTTTTCTTCTTCCCGAAGCGGTGTCCTTCGCCTTTTAACTACGCCGGAGTCCCGCGTTTGAATTACGCCGGAGTCCCGCGTTTACGCGGAAGTCAGCCCGACGCCCTTCAGGGCTCGGGTGCTACAAACCAAATCAAACACAGGCAAAGCGAATACGCTCAGGTTCTGAAACCGGGTCGTGAACGCCCCTTGTCACTTCCGCGTAAACGCGGGACTCCGGCGTAATTTAAACCCGGCGCTCCGGCGTAATTCAAACCCGACTCGCCGGTTTAAATCTGGCTTACAAATCCCCGTTCGCTTTCTTCTTCCCGAAGCGGTGTTCTTCACCCTTTAATAATCGCTGGATATTTGTGCGGTGCCGATAGACGGCGACCAGCCCCAGGGCTGTGAGGATGCCATCAATCACGAGGCTTTGCGGGGGAAGAAACCAAGTCGAGACGGCTATCGCAACGGCAGCCAAAATGGAACTCAGGGAAACGATGCGGCTGAGGACCATAGACAATCCCCAAGTGACGGCTGCCACCAGGATGCACCAGGGAGCGACAGCCACGATCACGCCGGCGGAAGTGGCGATGCCTTTTCCGCCTTTGAATTTTAACCACACCGGGAAATTGTGTCCGATGATCGCAAAGGCGCCGGCCAACAAGGGGAGGTTGGGGTGGGCCTGTAAATCGGCCGCAGTCAAAAACAGCAGGGGAAAAATCCAAGAGCTGACCAGGCCTTTCAGGAAATCAAAAAAGAAACAGAGCAGGCCCCATTTTTTTTCCACCATGCGGAAAACGTTGGTGGCCCCGATGTTGCCACTTCCCTGGGTGCGGATGTCCACTCCCTGAGTGCGACTGATAAGTAATCCAAAGGGAATAGAGCCTAAGAGATAGGAGATAACTAATAAAAGTAGAATGGGGATTTGCATATAAACCTTGGGTTTTTCCTCTTCTATAGCAGAAAACCCTGCTTTTCAGGCCCTAAAAGAATTCTAAAATGAGGTTTTTTTGTGCTTGCGTTACCAATAATACCAATGTACATTTTTGAACAGCACTGAATCTATCAACTTTTTTTACACTTTTATGCATCATCTTACTTGAAGTCTGTGTATAATCGTTCAAAACGGAGTCCTACATTATGAAAAAGCTCATTATTACCTTAGCACTGGCCCTCTCTGCCAGCATTGTCGCCCAAGCCCAGGCAGTCTATTCCAACACGGTTGGGATGGTGAAGCTTTCTATTGAAAAAACTTCTTTGGTATTTGTGTCATACCCATTTGAAAGTGATGAGACTAATTTAGATACCATTGTTGGAGATCAACTTACTGGTGCAGGAAATTCAGGATCCTCAGATAGAATTATCGTATGGAGTTCTGATTCAAAAACCTATGAAACCTTTTGGAAAGTTGATGGTACGGGAACTGCGTATGATGGGAAGTGGTATAAGGATGATGGACAGTTTCCACCCGTAGCCGCTGATGTAACTATTTCGACGGGTAGTGGGTTTTGGGTTCAGAGCAGATCTTCTGAAGACCAAGAGCTGGTTATTAATGGAAATGTTCCTGCAGAACCCGTTTTGGTAAGTATTCCAGAAGGATTAGCTCAGGTTGGAATACCCTATCCCGTAGAGATGAATGTAAACTCAACAGAGTTTGATATTAATGCCATTGCTAAAGGTGCTGGTAATAGTGGTTCATCTGATCGGCTGATTTTTTGGGACAAAGATACTCAAAGTTATATCTTTCTCTGGTTAGTTGAAGGTACCGGTCAAGCTCAATATGATGGCTTCTGGCATTATGATGATGGAGCATTTCCTCCAACCAAAGCAGATATTGCTATTAAACCTGGTACGGGTTTTTGGTTTGAAAGACGGGAAAATTCTGATACTTCATGGACACCGGAATTACCATATGATTTAAATGCTGAGGAATAAGAGCACTCTAAGGATTATTATGAAATTACACTACGTTACTAAATTTACTTGTTTGTTACTGGGACTTTCTTTTGCATCTGTAACTTACTCTGCAATCGATATTTCTTGGAACAACAATACGCAGGGTAATTTAACTGATTCTGACGGATCAACATTATTATTCGGAACCTCTAGCGATGGTTCAACTGCAGATTTTGCACAACTTATCTTTGCAGGAGCAAATGGGATAATAGACGCATTAGACCTGAGCTCATCTGATGGGGTGAGTGGTGATGATGTAGTTATTGGTGTAGCGCACATTGGATTTAATATGGGTTTCAGCCCTACAGCCGGGAATATTAATGCCGTAACTTCCTATTCTCTTAATGTAGATGATGTGATTTACGCCCGATTTTTTAATGCTCCCTCACCTAACTATCCTTCAGAATTGGTACCAACAGCTATTAATGTTGGTACGGCAACTCATTATGGAAACTCATCATCCTATACAATTACCCAAGGGAATTTTGATAGCAGTATTGCGACTTATGTCATTGATGCAACCTCAACAAATATTGCGATCCCCGAACCCACCACCATTGCAATTTTGCTGATGGGGATTGCGGGAATCTTCGGATTCCGTAAGCACTTGCGCAAATAAGCGTTTTTGTTTTGAATTCAAAAGAAAGCCTCGCGGATGCGGGGCTTTTTTTGTGCGCACGTACTTGGAGTGTTGAACCCCGCTTTCAGCGTGGCACGGGCGCAGCCTTGGGGGTGGAAAGATTGTTTCCCTAGGGAAAGGTTTTCAGGGGGAAGGATTTAGGGATCGTCGGGGTCCGCTTCAGCAAGCTGAAGCTTTTAGAAAGCGGAACTGAAGTTCGCGCACTCCATACGAATCACTTCCAAAATTGTTGGATCAACCAAGCGAGGGCGACGGCCCAGAGGGCGCGCCACAGCCACCATTCACGGTCCCGATACAGTTTGCTGCCTTCGGGAAATTCGGGCTTGGTGGTGAAACTGCGGCATTGGGTGGCATTCAGCCGCATCCGGGAATTGATGGCCCAGCCGGCGCCTTCAAGCAGGACGGATAGATCCCGTTTGCTTAAACGCAGCCAGGCGACGATGCTGCTGGGGATGAGTACCGCCAATACGGCGGCGGCCAATCCTTTGAGCACGCCTACGGGTTGCAGTTCGGCAAAGATCTTGGTGATAAAAGCAAAGGAGGAACCCAAGGCGGCAATGGCAATGCCTCCTCCTGCCAACATATTACCGGAAGGGGCGGGCGCCGGGGCTGCGGAAGGTGCGGCGGGGGCGGTTTGAATTTGGGTCACCGCTTCGCCTCCACTCAGCTCGAGTTTCTTTTCGGCCGACTGGGTGATGGATTCCACTTTTTGGGTGACGGCTTTGCCCAGTCGTTTAAAAGGTTCCAGCATGGCTTCACCAATACTGATGGGGTTGTCCGCGATATGCACCACGGTGGCGAACCACTGGCTGCCGTCCACATGTTGAAATACTCCGTGTTTGCCCACTTTCAAATTTCCCTGCTGACCCGAAGTGGCCGGCACCGCGATATCAAATTTTTCTTTGCGCTGGGTGTGGGTCAGCTCCACGATCATAATGAACATGGTACCCCCCTCAATGCCTTTCAGGTAAGCGGCCCGATCGGGAACTTGCACCGAGAGGTTGAAGCGTCGGCCATCCATAATCAGGGAACCCATTTCAAATCCGGCACGTCTTTTGGGATTATAGAGATGCGGAAAAGCGATGAAATTGTTGGCAAATTCGAGGAGGAGACCCTGATACAAGGCCAATTTTTCGGCCCGCCGGATTTCTTTTAAATCGATCGCTGATTCTTTTTGGTGGTCGATAAGTTCCAGCACCTGGTTGCGCAATTCTGTCTGGTTCATTTCCAGAAGACGCTCTTTGGAGAGGGGGGCGAGTTCTTTACCCGGCTCTTCGGCCTGCCATTTTCCGTAGCCATCCATTTTTCCGCAGATGTCAGACCAAATTTGCGGGTTCATAACTTCATCGGTTTTATCCAGCAAGGGAATGATCACTTTTTGGCGGAAGTCATGCAGATCCCGGGCCCAGGCGGGATTGAGTTCTTTGTTGAATTTTAAGATTCGTTCCTGGTTGGGAGCGGCCAGAGGGGAATTGCGTAAGGCTTGGTCTACGGCTTCCGCATTTTCCCAGTTCAAGTCTGCAGGCAGCCCCGGCCAGCTGCGGTTTTTGGATTCAGGATCCAGATCCACCGCATCGCAGAGTCTGAAATAGTGCTCAATGGCCGGTTTTACATTTTGATACACCGCATAGGCCTCGGCGGTATCTGCACCCAGAGGTTGAATGAGGGAGCGCCCAAGGTCGTCCGATTCATCCAAACGGCCCAGCCAATCCAGTCGTGAGGAGGATAAGGCCTGAAAGCGGTCCAGCACTTCCCGGGTGGCGCCTTTTTTCCCGGAGGGATGATTTGCACCTTCAAGCACGCTTAATACATCGCTGAGGAAAAGTTTTAACGTGTCCGATTTGGCTGCATCGGGAAGCACCACGCCGTTTTCGCTGACGGGTTTGTCTTCCAGACGTTTTCGCCACTGCCGGATTTCCTGGAGGGTGACTTCCTTCTTTTCGGGAGAAATTTGTTTCAGCAGATCCAGAAGACTTTTGGCTTCGGGATGGCCGGGATTTAGGTGGTCCTGATTCAAGCTGGTGGAGGCGGCATTGACGCCGGATGGATCCTGCAGAAGATCAAACATCCAAAGCACCGCGTCTTCCAGTTCACCGCATTTAACTCTGAGATCGAGATCGCTGTCCAAATATTTCAGAAAATCGTTGTCCATGCGGAAAGCGTGAATGGGTGCGCTGGTGGCGACCCAGAGGCTTTCGTCCAAAGCAAGCGAGGCTTTGAGATCTTCAGCGTTCCGGAGAACGGGATGATAGGAAGTGCCGTAACGTTTAAAGTTCATGGTATGAAGGTAGAGGTCAGGAGGAGGCATTCAGGAAATCAGGTAGGATCCTTGTTTACAGTGGTTTAAGGAGATAAGAAGGTCAATCCCTTAGATACAGGATTCTGTATGGCGGAGGGGAAGTTACAAATTTGCGGGATTTATAATGGGCCGGAGTTCAGGGTTTAAACTACGCTGGAGTTCCGCGTTTAAATTACGCCGGAGTTCCGGGTTTAAATTACGCCGGAGTTCCGCGTTTACGCGGAAGTATAAAGGGGCGTTTACGACCCGGTTTCAGAACCCCTGCGCATCGCAACCCCGGCACCCAAGTCCTAAAGGCCTCGGGCTGGCTTCCGCGTAAACGCGGGACTCTGGCGTAATCTAAACGCGGGACTCCGGCGTAATTTATCCGGCGTAATTTAAACTTAGGACCCTTATGAAAGGGGGGCTTCAATCCAGGCCCGCAATAACGCTTGCATTTTGGGCATGGTTTTGGCGGTGGTCTCGGTGACCTCTTCGTGGGAGAGGGGGTGGGGGCTGATGCCGGCCGCGAAATTGGTCATGCAGGAAATGCCGGAGACGCGGATCCCGGCGGCATGGGCGAGGATGGCTTCGGGTACAGTGGACATACCTACAGCGTCCGCACCCAGGCTTTTCCATGCCTGCACTTCGGCAGGCGTTTCGTAAACCGGTCCGCGGGTGGCAAAGTAGACGCCCTGTTGAAGTTTTACATCCGCTTTTTGGGCGGCGGTACGGATTTTTTCCTGTCCGGCCTCTCCGTAGGTGTGACTCAAATCCGGGAAGCGGGGCCCCCAGATTTCCTGGTGTGCGCCCACCAGCGGATTGTCTCCCATGGCGTTAAAGTGATCGGTGATGATCATGAGATCTCCCACGTCAAACCCGGGGTTTACCGCCCCGGCCGAATTGGTGAGTAACAATTCTTTTATGCCGTTTTTTGCACAAAGATAAACGGGGATGGCGATGGGGGTCCATCCTTCCCCTTCGTAAAAATGGCGGCGGCCTTTAAAAATCCAGACCTTTTCGCCTGCCAGTTCGCAGAGCGCCAGTTCGCCCCGGTGTCCCACCACGCCCGGGGATCCCAGTCCGGGAATGTCTGAAAAACAGAGCGTTTTGAGTACCTGAAGTTGATCGGTGACGCCACTCCATCCTGATCCGCAGATGATGGCTTTTTCGGCCTGTAGGCCTGCAAAAGTCTTTTGAAAATGAAGATGGGCTTGTTCGAGGATTTCAGGCTGGGGTGGAGTCATGAGGGAAGGATCCTTTCTAATATTACAGATTCGATTTTCGGGGCATCCGGCCCCAGCGTGATGGCGTTTTTGAGCAGGTCCAATGCTTTTTCTGTTCGTTCCGCATGATTGCTGTGCAGAAGGTAGAGGGGCTGATCTTTGCTGATTTTTTCGCCGGGTTGCACCAGTGCGGAGATCCCGACGGCCGGATCAATTTTATCTTCAGAGCGGGTGCGGCCTCCGCCCAGTACCAATACCGCGCGGCCAAAGGCTTCGGCATCCACATCCAACACATAGCCTGCTTCGGAAGCCGGCACTTCCTGAACCGTGGAGGCTTTGGCGAGAACGGCTTCGGGATCGTCGCAGACGGCAGGATCGCCTGCCTGGGCGACGACCATCTTCCTGAAAATCTCCAGACCCAATCCACTGTGCAGGGCTTCATCCACTTGCGCCAGGGCCTGGGCGTGTGAGGTTTCCGGATAGCTGAGGGTAATCATGGTGGCGGTGAGTTCACGGGTAACTTCCCAAAGGTTACCTTCAACTTTCCCCTGCAGAAATTCAACCGACTCTTTTACTTCCAGAGCATTGCCGATACAGCGTCCCAGAGGGTGGTCCATGCGGGAGATCAGGGCGGCGACCGGGGTGTTCATTTGCGCGCCCACCCGGACCATATTTTTGGCCAATTCGCGGGCTTGATCGGGATCTTTCATAAAAGCGCCGCGACCGGCTTTGACGTCGAGGACCAGAGACCCCAGACCTTCGGACATTTTTTTGCACATGATACTGGCGGTGATCAGCGGAATGGAAGGGACGGTGGCGGTAACATCCCGCAGGCCGTACAATTTTTTGTCTGCGGGCGCGAGGCGCTCGGTTTGACCGACAATGCAACAGCCGACTTTTTCCACGACTTTGACCATTTCTGCTTCGGAAAGATCGCAGCGGTATCCGGGGATGGATTCCAGTTTATCGAGAGTGCCGCCGGTGATGCCCAGTCCACGTCCGGAGATCATGGGAACCGCCACACCACAGGCGGCCGCGAGGGGACCGAGAATTAACGAAACTTTATCTCCGATTCCCCCGGTACTGTGTTTGTCACACACGGGGAGTTTGAGTGAAGAGGTATCGAGGTTCTGGCCGGTAGACATCATGGCTTCGGTGAGAAACGCGGTTTCTTCAAAACTCATGCCGTTGAGGTAAATGGCCATGGCCAAAGCGGCCATTTGGTAATCGGGAATGGTTTCCTGATGATAGCCGTGAATGAACGAAGTGATCTCGTCCCGGGAGAGGGGCTGTTTATCCCGTTTTTTCTCAATAATCCATTGGGGTATAATCATAGTCAAAACATTGTGTATGGGGAGGGATGCGTCGAGCAAAAAAGGATGAGGGATGAAGGATGGATAAAGTTAGAGTGGGGGGGCGATGTGTATTTCCCGCACCCCGTCCGGGGCGCAATTGGTTTTGGGTTTGTGATCCTGGGGGCATGGCCCCCAGGTTAAGTGCGATACCCCCGCTGGGGGTGCAGGGGTTTTGCGATGTAAGTGCCCGTGTGAGGTGCAGGGTTTTGGGAACGATGTGGGTGGTATTTATCCCTCCGGAGGAGGGAAGGCGTTTAGCTCGGGGGCCATGCCCCCGAGAGGGGATCGATTACCTTCATGCGCCCCGGATGGGGTGCGGGCGAAACGGAATTTTGTCCCCGGGTTATGGGGGGGCAGCCGTCCTGCGGTACCTCCGGAAGCCGGATTAAACGGTCAGGTGGATGAGGGCCTGGAGGGTGGCTTTCAGGCGGCGGCCATTGTTGGAATCCGCAAAGTGTTCATCAGCTATGGCATCCGGAGTGGCACCGCCGACGGCGGCCATTGCGGGAACGACGGTGACGCCGATGTTTTGCAGTTTGGTTCTGAGCATGGTCAAACTGCGCAGTCCCCCCATGGGACCGGGGGAGGCGGCGATCAAACCGGCACTTTTGCCTTTAAATGCGGTCAGGGGGGCTTCATCGCGGGATTCCGCACGGGAGGCCCAATCAATGGCATTTAAAAGCATGGGCGTGGGGAAGGAGTTGTATTCGGGCGATGCGATGAGGAATGCATCGGCTTCCCGCATGGCTTCTTTCAGGGTGCGCGCCCCGTCCGGCAGGCCGTTTGCTTCTTCGTAATCGCCGTCGTAGAGGGGGAGATCGAGTGCACGGAGGTCAATGATTTCAACTACGGCCCCCATTTCGCGGGCCATTTCAGAAGCTTTTTGGAGTAGTTGTGCATTCAGGGAGTGAATGCGCGCCGATCCGGAAAAGGCCAAAATGCTTTTCATGCTTAAAATCCCAGATCTGCGAGGAAAGTGGAGGCCGAACTTCTCAGGTGGTTGGCATCAAAGGGTTTGGTGATAATTAAGTCGGGTTTGACTTCATCAAAGTGACTTTCCGCCTCTGATAACAATTGTCCGGTACAGACGATCACCGGTAATGAAGGAAAGGTCTTACGGATTTCGATAAAGGTTTTGTCTCCGCTTTGACCGGGCATGTTCAGGTCGAGAATCACCAGCGCGATCAGCGGATTTTTGGTGAGACGGTGCATGGCGTCATATCCATCTTCGGCTTGAATCAGGGGCAGCCCGAGAGAGCTCAGGGTCCGTTGGGTGAGTTCACGCATATCCTTGTCATCATCCACAATCAAAATGGCGGGTTCCTGAGCGGTTTCCCGTTTACGGGCCACGGGGGGAGTGTCATGAGCTTGATTTTCTTCGTCTTTTGACGCGATTTCAACCAGGGCGGGGGGCACAAACATTTGGTTGTCATCCATGAACTGGATGAGGTCACCGGGGCGGATCAGATATTTACCACCGGCAGTGCGGTAAGAGGGTAACTTTCCATCCCGGATCCAGCAGCAAATGGTATTGCGGCTGACGCCACAGAGGTTTGCGGCTTTCGGAGCGGAAAGAAATACAGGTTCCGGAATTTGGCTTTTCATGGGGGACTCTTGGATAGATTTGAATTATATATAATGCGGAAAGTACAAGAACATCAATCTTTTTCAACCGCTTCTGCCAAACTTCCGAAATTCCGCAGGTTGGGAAAAAGTCCGGCCCAGAGGAACACGACCCCGACAGTTGCGACCCCGCCACTGATCACTGAAATAACCGGGCTGAACAGTTTTGCCACCACGCCGGACTCAAATCCGCCGAGTTCATTGCTGGAACCGATAAAGATGGAGTTCACGGCCATGACCCGGCCGCGCATATGATCGGGAGTGATAATATTGACCAGGGTATGGCGGACCACCACGGAAATATTGTCACAGGCTCCGGCGCCGAAAAGCAAAATCCAGCTGAACCAGAAGTTTCGGCTGAGTCCGAAACCGATGGTCACCAAACCAAATCCGAGTACGCCGAGCAGCATGGCCCGTCCGGCTTTTTTGAAAGGGGGCAGGTGGGCCACGGCCAGGCCCATGCACAAGGCGCCGGCTGCGGGCGCGGCGTTGAGCCAGCCTAACATTTGTTCGGGGGAGAGGCCGCCCACGGGAGGGAGAATGTCCCGGGCAAAAACCGGCATCAGATAAACCGCACCGCCAAATAGAACCGCAAAAAGATCGAGGGAAACGGTGCCGAGAAGAATGCGTTTGTTCCATACAAAATGGATGCCTTCCATTGCCTCTTTAAACCAGTTGTCGGATTTGGTTCGTTGGGGCGAGGGGAGTTTCATCCTGAAAATCAGTAATATAAAGGAAACGGAAGTTCCGGCGCAAATGAGGTAGGTGGCTTGCAGATTCCAGGCCAGAATGAATCCGCCCAAAGCGGGTCCAATCAGCGAGGTGGTTTGAAAGACGATGGAGGACCATTTTACGCCGCTTTCCAGTAAATTGCGGGGGAGCAGTTGCGGCATGATGGATGCACTTGCCGGACCGGTGAGGCGCATAAATGTGGAATCAATAAACAGCAGGGCATATAAAATCCAGACTGCGCCTTGGTGAAAAGAGGTCCACGCGAGTCCCAGCGAAGTAAAGGTGGCGCCGGTCAGACAGATCATCATAATGCGCTGGCGGTTAAAGCGGTCGGCCATCACCCCTGCGGGGAGGGTAAACAGGATCATGGGAATGCCTTTGAACAGCGCGACCAATCCTAAAGAAAAAGGATCGTCGGTGCGGACGTAGATTTCCCATCCCAAGGCCATGGCCTGGGCCTGGGTTCCCATGAGAAAGACCAATCTTCCCAGAAGAAGATTTCTGAAATCGCGAATCCGCCAGGCGGCGTAGTTGTCGGTTTTAGCTTTTGACATGGGATTTTTTGTCGAAGAACCGAAAGATAAACCAAAGCAGGGTGGTGAGCAACACCAAACCCCAAAGGGCCAGGCCCGGATGTTCCAGGGATTGTTGACCGATCCAGGCGAAGGCGATGGCGGGAGGGATGGAGCCCAGTGTGACGGCAATCAAAAAGTTTTTGAAGCGCATCCCGTAGAGTCCGGCAAGAACGCTGAGCACTTCGGGCAGAATGGGGAGCATGCGGCTGAGGATCACCGCCAACCCGCCCCAACTGTCAAATAAGTTGCGATAGCGGATTTGCTCTGCGGGGCTGGCCAACTTGTCCGCCCATTTTTCGCCTCCCCATTGGGCCAGACCATATCCGGTGAGCCCGGCGAGGGAGAGTCCCAGCCATCCCCAGAAAGCCGCTTCGGCTACGCCCATGACCGCTCCCATGGCACCGATGATGATGGTGGTGGGAATGGGCAGAAAGAGATCGGAGATCAGCAGTCCCGCCCCGATAGGTCCGGCCCAGCGGGAAGCTTGGGTGAAAAATTCTTTTCCCTTTTCGCCTGAAAACAAAAAATCGAAATGATCTCCAAACAGGGCGAAGGTGATGAGGATCAGCGCGGTAAGCGCAAAAAAGATAAGCAGGAGTTTTTTCATTTCAGAAAGGAGGAGGGCAAGTAGCTCCACGGTCCCCGTGGAGAATAATCATGGCGGGGTTTTCCACGGGGACCGTGGAACTACGTTAAAGAATAAGAAAAGATGTTTACCACGGGGACCGTGGAACTACGTCAAAGGTTAAAGGTTCTCCAAATCTAACAATTTGGGTCCGCCGATCCGGATGGCGAACAGGCCCAAAGGTGCGGTGAACAGGACGGCCAGTACAGCCAAGGCGAGGATGGTTTCGCCACCGGGGATTCCCAGGGCGAGGGGCACGGAGCCCAGGGCCGCCTGCACGGTGGCTTTGGGCAGGTAGGCACAGATACAGAAAATACGTTCTTTTTGGGTGAGGGGGGAGCCGAAGGTGGAGATCCAGACTCCGAGGGAGCGGGCGAGCAGGCCGGCGCTGATCAGGGCGATGGCGGCGGGTCCGGCCTGCAGGGCCACTTTCGGATCCACTTTCATGCCGATAAGCACAAACAACATGATTTCGGCAAAGATCCAGATTTTAGAAAGTTTGGCGGAGAGTTCATGTGCGACCGGTTCGGCTTTTTCCAGGAGGATAAATCCCACGGTCATAATCCCCAGCAAGGCGGCGCTGTGCATCATTTCTCCGGCCTGCACCAGCATCAGGGCCACCATCAGGAGAATGAGGGTTTTTTCCGTGGCGCGGACCCGTTGATGATTTTTATGAAAGAGGGCTGCCAGCAGGAGGCCGACAGCAATGCCGGGGAGAATCCCGAGAATCAGGGAACGGGGAAGTTGCCAGAGGCTGGTGAGCCAATGGAATTCCGGTTTGGTTGCTATGCCGACAAAAACAGAGAAGAGGGTGATGGCCAACACATCATCGGCCGAGGCACCGGCCAGCACCAGGGTGGGGACCTCATTTTTTTTGCCGTATCCTTTTTCGCTCAGATTCAGCATGGCGGGGACCACCACGGCCGGGGAAACCGCGGAGAGCATAAAGGCGGTCAGTCCGGCAATGGGCCAGGTAAAGTGAAAGCAGAAGTGGAGCAGGATGGTAAGCAGACTGCCTTCCAATAAACAGGGAATAATACTCAGCGCCAATGCGGTGCGGCCAATCTGGTTGAGGACTTTGCGTCGAAGTCCTAAACCCGCCCGCAACAGAATCACTACCAGGGCGAAGGTCTTCAGAAAGGGTTCCAGCTCCCGCATGGAGACGGGCCACACCTGTTCTCCCAAAGTTCCCAGTAAGAGCCCGCAAATCAGCATGCCCAATACGGGCGGAAGCCGGAGGAGGCTGAAGAGCCGGCTGGAAAACCAACCGCATAAAAGAATGAGGGGAAGGAGGAATGTGAGGGACATGACTTTAAAGGAGGTGTGCCAGTCCGGCTTCACGGATGGGGGGGCAGAGGGGATGTCCGGCGTGGATCAATTCAAAATCTGAAAAGTCAAACCCTGGTGCGACCGTGCATCCGACCAGGACTTCCTGACCAATGACTTCAGCGGCCTGCCAATGTCCGGGAGGAATCACCGCACAGAATTGGTTTTCGGATTCGGATAGCTCCAGGGATTGCAGCTCGCCATTTTCCGGATTCAGGATCCACAAGCGCAGACCGCCCCGGTACAAATTCCAGACTTCTTCCTGTTCAACCCGGTGAAAACGGCTGACTTCTCCTTTGGCTAAAGAGAAATAAATATGGGTCAGGGCTGACTTTTGGGTTTTCCGTGCATCCGTAACGGATTCCGCGGATCGATAGACTTCGCGGAAGTGTCCGCCTTCGGGATGCGGGCTTAAGTTTTCGGCAACAAATGTCATGAATGGTTTTCCTGAGACTGGGTGGAGAGCCAGGCGCTGAGCTCGGTTCGGAATTTACGGGAAAGGGGGGCGGCATCACTGTTACCGGGTTTGCTGTGTGCTCTCATCCATTGCAGATACAATTTCCGCAAATCATCGGGCCAGGCTCTGACCAGTCCCGCTTCGTCACTTAAGCCGGTGAGAAAGGTTTCGTGGTCCCTGCGGGCGTGGGCCCAATTCATGAGCCGGAGGAGATACAGCAGGGAGCGGTCGAGGAGAATATACATCAACTGGGGATCTTTGGTGGGGCCGACGACCACTTTTTCGCTGGCCCACTTCCGACGTCCGGGAAAAGGAATTTTTTTATTTCCGAGTTTCGGGGCGCCGACCCATGCACCCAAGCCTCCTAATATGGCTCCGCCCGCAGTGAACACACCGAAGGAAATCCCCCCGGTAGCCAAATCGGCACCCACCCCGGCCGCGGCACCGGTGAGCATGCCTGTTACCATCAACTGACTTCGGGAGAGACCCAAGAGTTTCCAGACCTTTTCGGCAAACAGTTCTTCACTGACCAAATCGATTTCCCCGTCATCTCCCGGCAGGGTGTCATGATGATAGAGGCGACGTAACTGTTTGCGGGTTTTGGCTTCAAAGCGTTTTAAATCTTCCTGATACTTTTCAATGGCCGCTGCTTGTTGGGCGGGAAGAGGTTCTGCTTCCTGATAGGATACTTTTACCTGATGGCGTAAGCAGCGAAGGAGCATGGCTTCGATGTCGCTGACCGCTTCCTGCCGGCGCAGTTGCCAGTTTTCTTGCATTTGATTCTGGATGTTTTTCAGCGCAGAGGCCTGGTCGGGCACCAGATGTTGCAGGGCATCGAAAAGTTCCATCCGCTGATCGAAGGTTGCCTGGTGGGCGTTGAATTCACGAATGAGGTTAAAGCGGCGCTTGAGGGCCTCCTCCCATTCCGAAAGGAAATCACGGTTGTCACGTTTGAAGTTTAAGAGGGCAAGTCGTGGAAGGCCGATCAGCCGTAAAATTTCCATTTCCTGCCGGTCGCCTTCACGGAGGGGACGGGAGGCGTCGGCGACATAGAGGATGCCGGCGCGGTCCTTCAGAGGAATCATTAATTCCAGGTCATGATGGAAAGAGGGGTCATTGCGGTGCGCGTTAATATATGCATCCACCATCTCCGTTTCGTCTCCTTGCCATTGTTCAAACCAGGCCAGGGTGGCGCTGGGGTTCTGAAAGCCGGGGGTGTCAATAATTTCCAGGGTTGAGCCGTCTTCCACTTCAATGGTAAACGTGTTGCAGCGCACGGTTTCTCCCGGCGTGGGGCTGATGCGGATGCGTTCATTTTCGGTGAGGGTGGAGACCACCGAGGATTTTCCTTCGTTGGGATGTCCCAGAACTGCAAATTTAAGAGCTGACATTTATGCGGTCCTCCAGGCAAGCAAACCTAAACGGGGATCTTTCAGTTCCCCCAGGCGTTTGTTCCAAATTTCCAGATCCGCTTTTTCGGGGGGAAGGAAGGGGATTTCGTTTTGCGCAGCGGGCAGGCCGACCCCTAACAACAGAATATCGGCGCCGGCTGGGATTTGTGTCCTTAAATTGCGGAGTTCCTTTAAGGTTTCTTCCAGGGGCGGTTGCCAAAGTTCCACCACTTTTAAGATGCCCTCTGCATCGGGATTCAACTCAATGTCAAATGCGGACTGGAGTTGTTGCGTGAAAGCCTGCTGACGGGCCGGGGGAATCATCTGCGCATCGTCCATGAGCTTCAGCGGTTTTTCCGGCTTGAATGCGGTGGCCAACTTTGCGTTTTTCCCGGGGCTGGCGGGTTCGGACGGACTGCCTGAAAATGCAAAAGATTTACGGGTGAGCTCCAAATAGAGGCGTTCACTTTCGGGCGAATCCAGCTGCGGATTTTTCAGTTGGCGGTTTAATTGCACGGCGCCCCAGATCGATAAGAGAAACCGTGGGAGCAGTCCGTAAAAAAGCACACACATCATGAGGAAGGGCCACCAGGCGGCCGTGGCGCCGGCATTGTTTAAGCCCACGGGATCTCCGATGTAAATGCGGCTGAAAATGATCTGGTCCAAAGTGGGGGTGAAGGCGCCGCCCCAGGGAAGGGAGAGGGTTTCCACGATTCGGTGAACACTTTCTCCGGTTGTCTGCAGGGTTGTGGCCCAGCCGAATGCCAGGTCATGGGTAATCCCTTTGCCCAGCGTGATCATGAGCACTCCCACATTAAAGGCGATACCGGAAAGTTGAAGGGAAAAGAAGATGCGCCAAGACCAGGCCCGCAACGAGAGGGGGGAAGGCAGGTTTTTGATTTGTTTGGGAAGCAGAAGTTTTTGCAGACCGGAGAGGCGTTTCCTGAACAGGAGGGCACTGAGGAACAGCAGGGCAAGCAGGAACAATTGCAATCCCACCAGCACGCCCAGATAATTGCTGGCATTCATCAGCCGGTTGTCCGCATTCCGTAACAATGCCGCGGCGGCACTGCATCCGGCCACAAAGGAAAAAGCGCCCAAACTGAAACTCAACCAAGATATGGAAAGGCTGACCGTTCCCGCCAGGCGGGAGGCTTCCGGATCGCTCTGCCGCTGTCGGTTAAGCCACTGCTTTAGAACCGCTGGTTTGCCCGCTTCCGGTTGTGAAATTTCCTCTTGATCCTGAAGGTCCGACGCCATGCTTCGCTGCATGCGTAAATCAAGTTCAGTAAGTTCTTCAAGGGTCCATCGGGTTGACATGGAGACTCTATACTTCAAAAAGAGGGGATGGACAAGTTTCGAGCCCTCCTGATCACAGGAGGGCCCGGGAGGGGGTTGAACGCAGAACCACGCCTATGTCGCGACCTTCGGCATTGAATTCAATACGTTCTACATTAGATGTTGGACCTTGGAAGTCCGATGTTCGCATACGTTCTTATTTCATAATCACGGTGGCGCCACGGTCGGGCAAGTCACCGTCAACCAAAGAGCAGTAGGCCACTTTCTCTTTCACGCTGTCCACTTTCAAGGTGCAGATGGTTTCGCCTTCCATGCGGTCTAAAACCTCACCGGTGTCGGGATCGGTTAATACTTCCCCTTTGGTTTGCACCACAAACAGTTCACCGGAGGAAATTCCGTATTGTTCGCCACGGTTGATGATGATTTTGCTGCCGGAAACGGCAACCACCGACCCATCGAGCTTTTCATCTTTCAT
Source organism: uncultured Verrucomicrobiota bacterium (assembly GCA_937127435.1). Taxonomy (GTDB): domain Bacteria; phylum Verrucomicrobiota; class Kiritimatiellia; order SS1-B-03-39; family UBA6053; genus UBA6053. Next base: position 42,019 of record CAKZLZ010000186.1, read on the forward strand.
GCTTTCAACCAGCAGATCCACCGCTTTGGAGATCACGTCCTGGGCGGCTTCCCCGATGGGTTCTTTGGCAAAACCGCCGAGGTCGGTGTTGATCCCGTTTCCGGAATAACCCACGTTCAGTTTGCGGGAACCGGATTCTCCGGTGACGCGTTCTTTGGCGACGATTTCTCCGGTGGTGGTATCAATCAAGGTGATAATCGCGGTGATGGTGGATTTGCTGCCGCCGCCGCCGATACGGATGCCTTTAAAACCAATTCCGCCCGAACTGCCTTTGCTGCCGGCATCCACGGTGGTGATCGATCCGGTGGCAATATAGCGGGCGGAGCGCAATTTCCCGGTTTGTGCAACATTGGATTTGGTGGTGCGGCCGCTGGCGGCCAAATCCTGCTCCTGAATGACGGTATCAATCTTGTCCCGGCTGACCACCACAAATTTTCCACTGTCAAACAGTGCGCTTTCCAGCATGACGCCCAGGTTTTCACCCAGATTCCAGCTTCCGGACCAGCCGGCATCGTTCCCGAAGTCGCGAACGCCAATGGCATGTTTGACGCCTTTGTGTTCTACATTGGATTTGTTGTTGGCTTCTTTGGTTTCCGTTCCGCCGGAACCAATCAATTTGTCCAGAATCGCATGGGACGGGGTGCTGGCAAGCAACACGGTACCCACAAAAAGGGCACGGGATAAGTTATTAACTTTTATCATATCAAACTCCTCAGTCTATAATGTTCAAAGAAAGTTATAGTAAAAACCACTTAAACAGGATGCAAGAGGTTTTTCTATTTACAATCGGGACAGCGACCGGTCAGGGTGATGTCGTGGTCTTCCACTTTAAAGCCTTCCGGGAGCTGAATGTCGCTTTTGAGGAAGCATCCATCCATATCGTAAACCCGGTCGCAAACAGTGCAGTGAAAGTGGTGATGATGATGGAGGCCTGACTTTTCGTACCGGGGACTTTGACCGGGTAGATCGACCGGGCGGAGGGATCCTTCTTCGACCATTTCATTGAGTGCGCGGTATACGGTGGCCATTCCCAGATTCGGAACGCTTTTGCGGGCGAGATCTGAAACTTCCGACGGGCTCAAGGGGCGGTGCACCTTATCAAAGGCCATTTCAATTGCGGCTCGCTGACGGGTATTTCTTTTCGGAGGCATGTTTTATTTTTCCTCAGCGGCCTTATCCGCTTTTTTCTTTTCCAGGGCCGCGTCTTTGGCGGCCATTTTTTCCCGCATTTCCGGATGCAGAACATCATCAAGATGTCTTCCGGTTGCGGTTTCGATTCCCTTCATGAGTTTCACGAGGGCCACCATCATCACCCCCGTGGTGGGCAGTTCGATGACCGGCCAGCTGAGGGCGGTCATTTTTCCAATTTCGGCATTAAATTCCGGGGTGCCGGAAGGGCTTTTCACCAGCCAGACGGCCAGGAAGTAATTCAATACGGCGCTTAAGAGAAAAGATCCCACCACCCAGATGGTGCAGGAAGAAATCACGCGTTCAAAATCTTTGCGGGTTCCTTTTTCGTCCAGAGAGCTTTCAATCAATTTCACGTCGAACAATTCCGGGGAAAAGAGCAGGCTGCGGATAAGCGGCTTTTTGGTGAAAGAGGAAAAGAAAATGGCGAAGCCGAAAAGCAATGGGACCGCGGCCTCTTTGATGGCAATCCATTTGGTGGGGATATTCTCGAACAAACCCACGGCACCGGTGATCAGGACAGAGACAAAACCGATGATGGAAAACATGTTCACCTTTTTACGGGTGATAAAATCATAAATACCGTAAATCAGGGGAAAAGAAAGGGCGATAATCAATATGGGCGCCGGATCCAAATGCAGCCATTTGCCTCCTTTGGTGAGAAGGATGGAAGGCAGGACGACGTTGAGGATCAGATTGACCCAGATATTTTCTCTTTTGTGTGTGGACATGGGCGTTTGCTAAAGGGCGGGAGGGGGACTGTCGATCTTTTATTGCTCCGGAACCAAACGGACCAGGCGGCTGCCATTGTTTTCAAGGATCACGTAAATGAAGCCGTCGGGGCCGGTTTTGATGTCCCGTACCCGTCCTTGGCTTTTCAGAATGACCTCTCTTTCTTCAACCCCGTCGGGGCCGATGCGGAGTCGTTCGATGATTTGGGCTTTGAGACCACCGGCTAAAATATCCCCCTTCCACCCCGGATAGGTTTCTGCATTTGCAAAGGCCATCCCGCAGGTGGCAATGGAGGGGGTCCAATGCCAAACCGGATCTTCGATTCCGGGGAGGGAGGTATGTTCGGTGATGGGGGTGCCATTGTAGTTCATGCCGAAAGTAACGGTGGGCCAACCGTAATTGCGTCCGGGAAGAATGCGGTTGAGTTCATCGCCGCCGCGCGGACCGTGCTCGGTGGACCAAAGTTCATCGGTACCCGGGCGGAAGGCCAGGGCCTGGGGGTTTCGGTGTCCGCGGCTCCAAATGGCCGGGATAGATGACTCTTTGACAAAAGGATTATCGGCGGGGATTCGGCCGTCATCATGAAGGCGGAAGATTTTGCCGTTGGGGTAGTCAATGTCCTGGGCGTATTGTTGTCTTCCCCGGTCTCCAATGGAAAAGAAGACGTAGCCGTCTTTAAACACAATCCGGCTGCCAAAATGAACGCCTGCACCCCCGCGGAATTTTTCATCCGCCCGGAAAATAACTTCTTCCTCCTGCCATTGATTGTTGCGGACTTTTCCCCGTACCACGGTGGTGATACACTTGTCTTTGCTGCCTTCCGAATAGGCCAGATAGATCCATCCGTTCTTTGCATCGTCGGGGTGAACGGCTACATCCAACATCCCGCCCTGACCCTTGCGGGCAATTTCAGGAACGCCTTCGATCGGGGGATTGAGGGTGCCGTCGACTTCCATAATTTTCACCGGGCCGTCAATTTCGGTAATGATCTTCCGTCCGTCCGGCAGAAAAGAAAGGCCCCACATTTTCTGGTCATTCGTCAGGATCTCATCGATGCTGAATATTTGGTGTTGGGTGGTGAATATGCCTTGTGACTGGGGAGGCGCCTGCGGAGGATCCGCCCGTTGTGCCAGCTCTTGAATATAGATGACCAGAGATCTGATTTCTTTGTCTGACAATACACTTCCGAATCCCGCCATGCCCATGTCGGGAAGTCCATCGGTGATGACCTTTACGTGGTCGGCATCCGTATCCCCATGCGTCCACTGTCCATCCACCAGGGACGAACCCAGTCCGCCCTGACCTTTGTTACCATGGCAAACCTGGCAGTGTTGGAGGTAGAGTTCTTTTACGTCCGCATGCAGCAGGGATTGCAGGAATAAGAATCCTGCAATCCCGAAGAAAATTTTCATGCGTTCTCCAGTTCAATGCAGACCGAGTTGATGCAATACCGCAGACCGGTGGGGCGGGGGCCATCGTTAAAAACGTGTCCCAGGTGAGACCCGCAATTTTGACAGCGGACTTCGGTGCGGATCCGTCCGAGGGATGGGTCTTCGAGTTCCTGCATGGCCTCGGCGGTCACCGGTTCAAAATAACTGGGCCATCCACATCCGGAATCGAATTTGGCATCGGAACGGAAGAGAGGGGTTTTGCAGCAGACACAATGATAGAGACCTTCGTTTTTTTCGTCGGTGTATTTGCCGGACCAGGGGCGTTCGGTGCCGCGCTCCACGCATACCCGGAATTGTTCGGGGGTAAGTTTCTCTTGCCAATAGGCACGGCTTGCAGGGGCGTCGGGATCGATTTTTGGAAATGGTTTCATGGAGGTATTGTGCACCAAAATCTTTAGGATGCAAGCGGAGAGCGGGTGGGGGAGATGGGTTTTCGATTTCGATATTGATTTTTAAAACAGTGAGAGAGCCGCCCCGAGAGGGCTCGGTTGGTTTTGGGGTGGGAGAGGAACCGGGGTTGGCACCCCGGCCTTTGGAGAGCCGCCCCGTTGGGGCTGGGGGCCAGGGATATTCGGTGAAAATTGCCGCATGGTCTTGAGTCCCGTCGGGACGGCTTTCCAAAGGGCGGGGCGTGAGCCCCGGCATTTGGTTGAGACTACGCCCCGAGTCCTGAAAGGACGGCTCTCACAAGTGCATGAGAGCCGCCCCGTTGGGGCATTACGATTTTGTTATCTATTTCGATATCTTAAAAGAAATTAAGAGCTAACCCCGTTGGTTGTTTTTGCGTTTTATCCCTCAGGGCTCTCAGGATGCGATGTCCCGGATTTATCTGTGAAAAAGTTGCAGATCACCTTTTGTCGGTATGAGAAGATTCGGGTCAGATCTTTTTGCACAATGAGTTTTTCGACCAGGCGGCCACCGGGAACGCGGAAGGTGATATGGTCTTCTATCCGGGTGCCTTCGCCGTCACGGAAAAAACGATGGCTATGAATCCAGGTTCTATAGGGGCCTTTCAGTTGTTCATCCGTAAAGCTGTTGGGGGGATCATAGCTGGAGATGAGAGAGCGCCAGTGAATCGGCATCCCGTGAACTTTGAGTTTATAATCGATCAGGGCTCCCTCTTTCATTTCGATAGGAGAGGGGGTGAGGATTTTGAACTGCAGTGAATCCGGGGTGAGGCGCTGCAGGTTTTCCGGACGGCTGAAGAAATGGAAAATCTCCTCAATAGGACCGGGTAGCCACTGTGAAGTTTTTAAAACCGTGGGTTTACTTTTGTTTCGTTCAAAATGCGGCGCAATGGTTGATGTTGTGTTCATGCATATTGATCGGGGTGAGATTTCTTTCCTTACATTTGTAAGGGATTGAATTCCCCTTCGATCTGTTTGTATGCTGATACCCATTTACATTTCAATCGCCCTGGCCGGCACCCTGCAAATACTGCTGTGGATGCATTCTGTGAAAACCCGGAATGCGGGCTGGGTGGACTTTGGGTGGTCTGCGGGCATGTGGATGTCCAGTTGGGTGATTCTTTTTACTTCCGATTTTCATCCCCGGGCCTGGTTGGCGTTTGGAGTTCTCTTTTTTTGGTCCGGTCGTCTGGCCTGGCATATTCTTCATGACCGCTTGTGGAAGAAGAAAGCAGAGGATCAGCGCTATCAAAATCTTAGAAGCCATTGGGGGGAGGCGGCGAATCGCAATTTCTTCTGGTTCTTTTTGTCCCAGGCTTTGTTGGTGGGGTTGTTTATGACGCCCGCTTTGGTGGTTTCGAGGAGAGGGGAGGCTTTTCCGGATCTGTTTGACCTTTGGGGAGTGGTCATCGCGCTGTTTGCCATTGCCGGTGAAAGTATTGCGGATCATCAGCTCGCGGGTTTCCGAAAAGATCCGGCCACCAAAGGCAAGGTCTGCCAACGCGGGTTGTGGGGCTACAGCCGACATCCCAACTATTTTTTCGAGTGGTTGCATTGGTGGGGCTATGTGTTGATGGCTTTGGGGAGTACCCTCTGGCTGTATACATTATTAGGCCCGCTTTTTATGTACCTTTTTCTTCGATACCTTACGGGTGTCCCGCATGCGGAGAGACAATCTCTGCAGTCCCGTGGCGACGCCTATCGTGAATATCAACAATCCACCCCGGTGTTTTTTCCATGGACTCCACGCAAATCATAAGTCACAATTTTACCGACATGCCTACCCTTTCTTATTGGGATCGTATTTTTATTCACGCACTTCAACGTTTGCAGGAGGGGCAGATCAAACTGACCTTTGTTGACGGACCCAGTTTGTTGCTGGGGCAGGAGGGGGATCAAATTGCTGATTTGACTTTCTTGGACCGAGGACTCTCCAAGCGGGTATTGCTGGGTGGAAGTATGGCCCTGGCGGAAGCGTACATGGAAGGGAAATGGACGACGACAAATTTAAGTGCGCTGTTGGGTGTGTTGGCCCGCAGCCAAAAGGAGATGGGGCGGGTGGCCCGGGGAACTTCGCAGGTGTTGCGGAAGATGGATGATCTGATGCATCATTTGCGCAGAAACACCAAAGAAAATGCGGTCAAAAATATTCAGGAACATTACGACCTGAGCAATGAACTTTATGAGACATTTCTGGATCCGACGCTCACGTATTCCGCCGCGATTTTTGATCAGGCCGGGGAAGATTTGAAGCAGGCACAGTATCGGAAAATTGATCGCCTGATTGATCAGCTCCAGCCAACGTCCGCTGACCATGTGCTGGAAATTGGCAGTGGCTGGGGGGCTTGCGCCATTCGCATGGCCCGGCAGACAGGATGCAGGGTAACCAGTTTGACCCTTTCAGAACGACAGGCCGAAGAAGGGCGCCGCCGGGTGAGTGCGGCCGGACTGGAGGATTTGGTTGAAATCCGTATTCAGGATTACCGGGATGTCGAGGGTATGTTTGACCATGTGGTCAGCATCGAAATGGTGGAAGCGGTCGGTCATGAATTTCTGCCGGAATATTTTGAGGTCGTGCAGCAGCGGTTAAAACCCGGCGGACGTTTTGCGCTGCAGGCAATTACGATACCGGATGAGCGCTATGCGGAATACAACAACTCCGTGGACTTTATCCGCAAACATATTTTTCCCGGAGGACATCTTCCCAGTCCCAAGCTGTTAGAAGATTTGAGTCACAGCGTGGGATTACAGCAAGTGGACGCCTTCGAGTTTGGCAAAGATTATGCAGAGACTTTGCGCCGGTGGAATGAAATGTTTTTGGAGAATGCAAAAAGGGTGAAAGCATTGGGATTTGATGAATCGTTTATCCGTAAGTGGCAATACTATTTCTGTTACTGTGAAGCGGGTTTTGATTCCGACCTGATTCACGTTCGCCAGCTTTGTTATCAGAAGGATTCATGACTGAAGCGTATTCCCTCCGCCGAACAATCCCTTAGGAACCAAGTCTAAATCTCTTTCATAAGGGAGGAAAGTCAGCGGAGTGCTGAGGCTGTGATAGATTCAGGTATAGATCCCCGCCGACTTTCATATGCCATCGTGCTTCCTGATATCGATTTTACGATCATTGAAGAAACCAGAAAGCCATATCGTTCAAAGTCCAATAATTCAATGAAGTGAAGCTGGTAAACCCGGCGGGGGTCACAGACAAGAATGTCTGTGTCACGTTAATTTTTGGAAGCGGGTGGGGTTGAAATGGGATGCTCCGCACACCCCGCAAGCGAGGTGCTTGGTGAAGACGGTTGGCCGCCACGCAAGTGAGGTGGTTTTGGACGTCACAGACAGGAATGTCTGTGTCACGTTAATTTTTGGAAGCAGGTGGGGGCGAGATGGGATACTCCTCACACCCCGCAATCTAGGTGCTTGGTGAAGACGGTTGGCCGGCACGCAAGTGAGGTGGTTTTGGACGTCACAGACAGGAATGTCTGTGTCACGTTATTTTGGGGAAGCGGGTGGGGGCGAGATGGGATACCCCGCAAGCGAGGTGCTTGGTGAAGACGATTGGCCGGCACGCAAGCCTGGTTTTTTGGTCTGAGACTTCTTTCTTTTGACCGCTATTTCAGCAGGTCTTCACGCAACTGAATTTTTTTCAGTTTGGGGGCGATGACTACGCGGCAGTAGGGGGCTGAACTGTTTTTTGCGTAGTAATCCTGATGATAACTTTCGGCCACATAAAAATTTCCGGCGGATTCTACTTGGGTCACCACCGGGGTTTTGAAGACTTTTTCGTCATTCAGTTTTTTGATGGCGGCTTCAGCGAGGTTCTTTTGTTCATCACTGTAGTAGAGGATGGTGGAACGGTATTGGGTGCCGACGTCATTGCCTTGGCGATTGAGGGTGGTGGGGTCGTGAATATCAAAAAAGACTTCCAGGAGGTCTGTGTAGTGGATGACTTCAGGATTGTAGACAACCTGCACCACTTCCGCATGGCCGGTTTTTCCGGTAGTGACTTCTTTATAAGTGGGGTTTTCAACCTTTCCGCCCTGATAGCCTGATTTGACGGATTCGACCCCTTTGAGTTTTTCGAAGAAAGGTTCGAGGCACCAAAAACATCCGCCACCAAAAGAGGCTTTTTCCAATTTTACATTGTCATCACTCATGGCCAGGCTTCCGGTTAGGGTTAAAAAGATACTGAGTAGGATTGTTTTCATAATGGACTTTACTCCTGTTCGGGTATTTTGCCAAGGGGGTTCTTTCCTTTGACGCGCAGGGCGAACCAAACCTTACCGGGAGATTGCGGAAAAAAGAAAAACTCACGGGTGTCGAGTTCCAGTCCGGAGAGCTCCGCGGCTTCTTTTACGGTTATAAAAGCCTGTAGGACGGGCGGATGATCCTTTTGCAGGATTTGTATGTCGGCTAGCACCGCGGCGTAGATGGATTGAGGGAGTGGGCTTAGATCCAATCCTGCCGGAAGCTGTTGGGTGGGTTGTTTTTCGAGTCCTACCGCAATGCTGAAATTGCCATCCCGGTGCAGCACCACTTTCACCGGAGGCTGAAGCACCCATTTTTCATGTTTCGCGGCGGTGGCAATGTTTTCGTATGCGCGATCAATCCGGGCGGGATTCGGGGATACAAGATAGGTGCCGGCGGGAAGTTGAATGAGGTGCAGAGGCGGCGTTTGTCCTTCGCTCTGAATCATATCTTTTGGGATGGGGGGCAGATCCATCTTTTCAAAACCGATAAAGAGATGATTTGCCGGGTTTTCTGCAGGGGGGCTCTCTTCCGCTTCGGGGCTGTCCAGGATGGTAAGATCCAACTCTTCGCTGAACGCATCCAGATCAGGGAGCTGAGCAAAGCTGAGGGTCCCGACAAGCAAGGTCAGGAGCAAAAGCATGCAGGTGGAGAGATGTAAGGAAGGTTTAGGCATGGTGAGCGTCAATTGTGCCGATCCAAACCAGGGGCAGGGTATCCTGCAAAGAATCGGTCCAGTCGGCGAGTATCTGATTTCCCATGCGGATGCAACCTTGGGAAGCGGCTTGCCCCAGTTTTTCCTCCTGATGGGTGCCGTGAATATAAATATATCGGGATTTGCTGTTGCAGTTGAGTTCGGGGATGATGCCGTCCAACCAGAGGATGCGGGTGAGGATGGCGTCTCCCTGGCCGCCGGTAAAAGTTTTCAGTACTTCTCCCTCCGGAACGCGGCTTTTAAAAGGTTGACCGACTTCTTCATTTTTTCCGATGATTTCGCAGACCCGGTGGGCCCCCAGCGGGGTTTTTAAGGATCCTACGGCATTTCCAAGTCCAAAGCGGCTGGAAGAGATCGGGGTGGTGAGCAGGGCATGGCCGGGGTGGATACGGTGAAGGCATTGATGCGCCACATCCACAGCCCAGATTTCCTGTTCATTTGGAAAGGATTTTTTCAGGGCGGAGATATTTTCAAATCGGGTAGAGGATTGCATACAGCAAACAACTTATAAGAGCCTGCACCGTAAATCAAGTGCAGGCAAGGGGATGGGGGGATTCAAATTGCCCCCCAATACGTTTAAAGTGATCGGGTGGTGCTTCCTTCTGTCCATTTGCCATCTACCCGGAAAATGGTCCGGATTTCAGGAATGCCGGTTTCATTGTTGAGAATAAGCTGATGCAGTGTCTGCAGGGCCAATTTCCCTTGATACTCGAGGTGGGATGTCACCCCGGAAACTTGATTGATGTCGTCATCCTGAGAACGGTTCAGCCGGGTGAATCCTATGTTTTCCGGATATGAGAGCAGACCTGAGCGTCCCCAGGCATGCCATGGAAAGCCAATCGACATCAGCAGGTCGGGTTGAAAGTCGTTGATCCAGGATTGCAGTTCTTCGGGAGGGAGGGACCATTTTTCCACTTTTGGAAAACTTTTGAGATGTAAACCGGGTAATTCAGGCTGCCGGTTACAAAGAGCGGCCCACACCCGGTCCTGGACATGTTCATCGGTGCGGGATTTTAAATATCCAATACGGCGATACCCCCGTTGATAAAGTGCGTCTACCGCACATAATCCCATTTGAAAATAATCGTTACGGACCGCATGGAAAGGATAGCGGTGAGCGCCTGAACCCATCATGACGATGGAAAAGGGGGCCCAGTGTTCGTGTGAAAGACCGGAAAGTTCTAAAGATGCAGATAAAAGAATTCCCCGGATCCCCCGGTGATAAAAGGTGCGTAAGCGCTGATCCAGACGCGGATCCCCGGGCGGGATCCACTCGAGTTTAATATGATATCCCAAATGCTTTGCCCGGTCGCTTACGCCCCGCATCCATTCGCTAAAAAACCCTTGGTTATGTTCATAGATTGATTTTAACCGCAGGGGAGCAAGGAAAGGAATGATTTCCCCGGAGGAGGAAAGCGAGGTTCTTCCAGATTGACGATGCCGGACCAGGGCGGTTAATGCGGGATCCGGGCGATAGCCCAATGCTTCCGCTTTTTTCAAAATCTTTTGCTGCAGATCCGGTTTCACGCCTTTTTTACCATTCAGGGCGCGTGATACCGTCATCACGCTCACTTGACAGTCCCTGGCAATATCTTTCATGGTGACGCGTTTGCTCATTATGTTATAGTTAACATTTTGTCACGGTTGTCAATGAAACTTAATTCAGGTTTACTGAATAGCGTTATATATTAAAACCCCGGTTGTTTATTCAATTTTAGGAAGGACATGATGAAAAATACAATTCCCTCAAAATTATCTGCATACATTTTCACCTTATTGACGCCCTTATTGGTTTCCCATGGTGCCATCAGCATGGAGAGTGCCTGGTTCTTTAATGAAGGCAGCGGGAATATGTTCAGCCAAGCGACTTTGTCGGGCGGACAGACCTGGAATCAAGTGGACAATCCCAATGAAGTGCTGGCGGGAACCAGTAGTGTCGATGTATCTTCACGCAGTAGTTGGAGTGCCTCCACTGCGGCACCGGGGTCGACGGGTTCATTGACGCTGAATGGTTCGGCCACGGCTCCCGCACAAATGGACACGAATGTGGCAGGGGCGGATCTGACCGGACCCGGGGCGAAAACTTTTGTGGCTTGGATCAATCCCACGGCCGCGAGTGGTACGATTTTAAATTACAGTCCGGGAGGGGGAAGTAGTACCGGAGGGGATTTACGTTTAATGATCGATGCTAGTGGATATCTCCGGGGCGAAGTTTCCAACGGAGCGTTTGTATACAATGGCACCTCATTGGTTGGCGATGGCTGGAACATGGTGGCGGCCATTTATAAATCGGGCAATTATCAATTTTATCTTGGGGGGAGCGGGATATTAACCCCCAGCAGTACGACCGGTACAAATGTAAATACTCTCGCGTATGTCTCAGGCGGGTCCGCATATCCCAATTTTGTGATCGGAACGAATCAGAATGGGGTGAATTCCTTTACCGGCGGTATCGATATGGTGGCTGCGTATACCGGCGCCGCGACTGTGAGCGAATTGAATGATATTTATGCCAACGGGATTGCGATTCCCGAAGCGAATACTCTGATTTTGATGGGAGTCGCTTTTGCCAGCTTGTGGGCCTTTAAGTCCCGTCGTTAATGAGAGTTTTTTTACGGACCTGGGGCTTGCTCGCTTTGCTGGCAGGCTCCTTTTCTTTTGCGGAAAACGATCCGCCCAATATCCTGTTTATCATCACCGATGATCTCGGCTATGGAGATTTGGGCGTCACTTATCAGGACAGCCGGAATTTTGCCGGGAACCGGGATCAGCCCGCTTTTGATACCCCGGTGCTGGATACCTTGGCTTCGGAGGGCATCCGCTTTACCCGTCATTACAGCGGCTCTCCGGTCTGTGCGCCGGCGCGTGCTTCCCTGCTAACCGGACGTCATCAGGGACATGCGACGGTGCGGGACAATCAGTTTGATGAAGCGCTGGAGGATACCGAGACGGTGGCCACAGTTCTACAGTCAGCAGGATACGCCACGGCCGCTATTGGCAAATGGGGTTTGGGCGGCAGTCCGGCCGCATCTTATCCCGCCCATCCGCTGGCGCGGGGCTTTGATTTCTTTTTCGGGATCATGGCGCATCGGGATGCACATTCTCATTACTTCACGGAATTCAATATTTCCCTGCATGACGGTTACGATTTGGTGCAGGCGGGTTATGACAAATGTTATTCAACCGATTTATTTACCGCCCGGGCGAAAAAATGGATTTCTGATCATCATACGAGTTTTCCGAATCAACCGTTTATGATGTACCTGGCCTACACCGCGCCGCACGCCCGTTTGCAGGTACCGACGCAGGCATATCCCTCCGGAGGGGGCGAGGCGGGCGGAATGCAGTGGCTGGGAACGTCCGGAGAAATGATCTCCACGGCTTCCGGAACAATCGATTCGTGGATTCATCCGGATTTTGCCAGTGCGACTTGGGATGATGATGGTAACGTTGGGACTGCAGAAGTTTCCTGGCCTGATTATGCTAAAAGGCACGCCACCATGGTCCGCCGACTGGACAGTGCGGTGGGAGATCTTCAGCAGTTGCTTGACGATTTGGGTATTCTCGAAAATACGGTGATCATTTTTACCTCTGACAACGGCCCTCATCACGAAGCCGGCTACAACGGCACTTACACGCAGGATCCCCGGTTTTTTGACAGCTTTGGTCCTCTGGACGGTACCAAGCGGGATTTGTGGGAAGGGGGATGGCGGGTGCCGACTCTGCTTTCCTGGCCGGCGGGAATTTCCGCACCGTCGGTGATTACCCGTCCCTCCCAGTTTCATGATTGGTTACCCACCTTTGCCAAACTGGCAGGGGTGGAGCCTCCCGCCAAATCGGACGGGGTTTCTTTGTTGCCGGAAATTACCGGGCAGGGGACGCAGGCCCCGGGAATTCAATATGCGGAATACACGACTTCGAGCGGATTAAACAGTACCAAAAGTTATAGTGAATTTGATCCTTCGCATCGCGGGGTTACCCGCGGACATATGCAGGCGCTGTACCTGGAGGGATTCAAGGGGGTCCGTTATAATGTTTCGGGTGTGGACGATCGTTTTCGGGTGTATGAAACCGATGCGAACGCCAAAGAAACGGTAAATTTGTCCGGAGACCTGTCGGTGCCCGGACAACAGGAGTATGTCAATGCGACCTTGTGGGTGCGCCGTCCGCATGCAACGATTCCGCGGGCGTATGACACGGTTGAAATTCCGGCGACGGATGCCGATTATATTGCACCGTCGGTGCAGGTGTTTCCCGGAACCTATGCCTGGGTGCCCCGGGTGAGTGCGGCACCGGCCCGGACAGTGGCTTCGATGCCGGGCACCGCGGTTCTGCAAGCCGATGAATCGGCGGCGCTTCAGTTTGAAGGGCTGTTGAATGTTCCGGTTTCAGGGACCTATACGTTTTATCTCCGCACAGACCGGGGCGCGGTGCTGCGGCTGCATGACATGCTGTTGTTGGATGCGGATAAAGGATATACTGCGGGCGATGAAGTGACTTCAGGTACCATAGATTTGCAGGCCGGCCGGCATCCCTTGCGGGTCTATTCCCATCATCGCGGCGCCTCGCCTTACCTGGAATTGGAATGGGAGGGCCCCGGATTATCCCGGCAGGCGATTCCGGCTTCCGCCTTTTCCGAAGCCGATTTAAACCGGGCTCCGGAGCTGGAAATTTCATCGCCCCTCGGGCCGGTCCGCATTGCCCCGGATTTAGGACTGAAAATCGAAGGGGCAATTTTGGATGACGGTTTGCCGGAAGGCGAAGTTCTCAGTGTGGCGTGGTCGGTGTTGCAAACGCCGGTTGGCGGAACGGCGGTTTTGGATCCGGTGGATCAAATTGATACCACGGTGATGTTCGATATCCCCGGGCTTTATCAGCTGCAGTGCCAGGTGTCGGACGGAGAATTGTTTACGACCCGGGTCGTGGAAATCCGATACGGGGATGCCGTAGGACAGGTCCCTCAAAATGCGAGCTTATGGTATCCGCTGTCCACCGATCTGGATGATCACGCCGGTGACAATGACGGGGTGGGGACCGGAGAATATACCTATGCCGGGGGCGCGCGGGAAGGGGGGATTCATTTTGCGGATGCGGTTGCGTATGTGGACAGCAGCGCCAGTGTGGCCCTGCCGGCGTCGGGGTCGTGGAGTGCCAGCGTCTGGTTTCGCTTGGAGACACTTTCCGCGGTGAATGGTATGTTGTTACAGCAACTGGATGGAAGTGGCACGGGAAGATCCTGGCTGTATGTGCTCCAAGACAACGGCACCCTGCGTTTGGCAACTTTTCTCGGGGGAAGCAGCACGCAGGGCGGAGAGGTGGAACTGGACCGTTGGCACCATGCTGCGGTGGTCGTTTCGGGGGGGAGTTTGCGGTTATATTTGGACGGAGAGGAGGTGGCCCAAAGTACAAGAACCTTGGAAGCCAATACGGGGAAATTTCGGTTGGGGAATTATAAAACCGCAACTGCGGACCGGCAGTGGATGGGCTCCATGGAAGATCTGGCGGTATACGCAAGAGCCTTGTCCGAAAGTGAAATTGCCCAGTTGGCGCTGGCTTCGGTAAACAGGGCTCCGGATATTCTGCTAAACCTTCCGGAGGAAGTGGTGGGATTCCAGTCTTTTGAATTGTCGGCGTCGGCTACGGATGACCATACGTCGGTTTCCTTGCTGACCTATGCCTGGTCCGCCCTGCCCGTGGGGAAGGTTTCTTTTGCGGATTCGGCTCTGGAATCCTCTTCGGTGGAAGTGGCGGGATCGGGGAACTTTCGGGTGCGGATGGCGGTAGGGGATGGGAGTGCAATCAGTTTTGCCGAGGGAGATTTGTCGGTGGTCACCCCGGGGGATGTCTGGCGGCGTCAATATTTTGGTGACGATGCGAATGCCGGCGAGGCGGCGGACGGGGCGGATCCCAATGCCAACGGCATACCGAACTTGTTTGAACGTGCATTCGGGGGACATCCGACAGATTCGGGTACGGTGATGTCCCCGGCCTACATCACCGTGGAGGAAACCGGGGTTGCGTATGTGGGCATGGAATTTCTCCGTCTCCCGGGAGGGGTGTGGTTAAATGAAAGTGAATACCAGTACCAGGATCTGATTTACCGGATTCGCGGGGGCAGCAATGTTTGGGAGCATGCAAGCTGGCCGGTACTTCCCCTCCGTGAAATTTCGGCGGGCCCGGCCGGAAATACGCCTGTAACTGAAGAAATACGGCTGCGGACCACCCGGGCCCTGGGTCCGCTGGATCATTTTTTTCTCCGCCTGGAAGTTGTGCCATTGGATTGAATAAACGAAGGAGGGAAAAGGAAGGGGATGTTTCGATTTGTGTTCCGAGGTTGCATCGGCCGAAAATTCCATTATGTAAGGGGGGACATATTACGCACATGCAAACTCCCGCCACACCCCAAGATTCCCCCAGTCGTCAGGACGTCTGGAAAATGTTCGACCGTATTGCCGGCCGATATGATTTTTTAAACCGCTCGCTCTCTTTCGGGCGGGATGTCAGTTGGCGCAAGCGTGTCCGCCGTCATTTGCCTGAGGACAAGCCGATTAAAATCGTAGATTTGGCCACCGGCACCGGGGATCAGATTTTGTTTTTGCTGGATGGCAAAGCGGAGATTTCCCATGCGGTGGGATATGACCTTTCCGAAGAAATGCTGGAGGTGGGCCGGGGCAAAATCAAAGAAAAGAAATTAGAGGATCAGGTGTCTCTTGAAACCGGCGATGCGATGGCCTGTCCGGCAGCAGATGCGTCCGCAGATATTGTCACCATCAGTTTCGGTATTCGCAATGTGTTGGATGTGCCTACGGCCTTGTTGGACATGAAACGGGTATTGGTGCCGGGAGGCAAGTTGTGCATTTTGGAATGTTCCGTGCCTGAAAACAAAGTGGTGCGTTGGGGGTACCTGAAGTATTTCCGTCATGTATTGCCCAAGTTGGGCGGATGGGTGAGCGGGGATGCGGCGGCCTATAAATATTTAAACAAGACCGTGGAAACGTTTCCCTGTGGTGAAGCGTTTTGCAGTTTGATGCGGGATGCGGGATTTGAACAGGTGAAAGCGGAGCCCATGACCTTTGGCGTGGCGACCCTTTATACCGGCAGCCGTCCCATGGAGGAGCCTGTCTGATGATGGTCGGGACAGATCCCAGTCTGAGCAAGGCGGTTTCTGAAATGCCCATGCGGATTCGCATGGCCTATAAAGACTGGATGAATGCGCCGGATCATATTCAGGCGCGGGGGGTGAGGATTGAGGTGTCGATGGACGCGGTTGATCCGCTCCGCTGGTTATTGGCGCAGCGTTTTCATAAACGGGTTTACTGGTCGGCCCGTGACCGGGATGAAGTGATTGCCGGGGTGGGCAGTTGCCACGAATGTACTTCCGGGTCGATTGAAGAACCCGAGCGGTTGTTTGAACGCGGAAGGGAAGTGCTTTCTCATTTCGGCACCAAAAAACCGGTTTATCTGGGTGGGTTCTCGTTTACGGAATCTTCCGTGGATGAGTTGCCCTGGCCGGAAATGGGCAAGACCCGTTTTTGGATTCCTTTTGCGGAAGTATCCCGGACTGAAGGCAAAACGATTATGGCCTGCAACCTTTACTTCCGACGGAATGTGGATGTAAATTTGCAATACCTTTTGCATGAATGGCAGTCGGTCCTTTCCAGGATTCAGACCCCGGAGGAGCTGCCCACTTTGCTCTGCCGCCGTGACTTCCCTGAAAAGGACGGATGGGAAGCGAATGTCTCAGCCGCATTGGATCTGATTGAAAACGGCGTGTTGGATAAAGTCGTGCTGGCGCGTAAAGCCGAATACACTTTTGCCGCCGAGGTGCCGGCTACCTGGATCTTGGCGGTTCTGGAGCAGGTGACTTCGAATTGTTATCACTTTTTGATTCAACCTTCCGAGACGGCTGCCTTTATGGGGACTCCTCCGGAATGTCTCTATCGGCGGGAAGGGCGCCAGTTAAAATCCGAAGCTTTGGCGGGCACGCGTCCCCGGGTTTCAGATGAGGCCAAAGACCAACAACTCGGTGAAGAATTGATCGGGTCGGTGAAGGAAAGGCATGAACAGGAATTGGTACGCCGCGATCTGATTCGGGCGCTGCATGTCCTCTCAGTTTCGGTGGAGGCGGAGGAAGAGCCGAAGCTTTTAAAATTGGAAAGAAAACAGCATTTGTTAAGTCAGCTTTCTGCCACCTTGCTGGAAACAGTTTCGGATGCGGATGTGTTGAAGGCATTGCATCCCACCCCGGCGGTAGGGGGATCTCCCCGTATCAATGCGCTCCGGGAGTTAAAACGGCTCGAACCTTTTTCCAGAGGGTGGTACGCGGCTCCGGTGGGTTGCTTCGGAGAAGATTTTGCTGAATTTGCGGTGGCGATCCGCTCGGGAATGGTTCAGGGCCGACAGGTGAATATTTATTCAGGCGCGGGGATTGTAAAGGGATCCGACCCGGGGGAAGAGTGGCAGGAAATAGAAAATAAAATCAGTGATTTTGTGAAAGTGACCCGCGGACGTTTGCTTTAAAGCAATTTCCCTCCCGCCAATTTGCTTAAAAAGTCTCAGTTGGTGCACTCCGTAATAATAGTAAGAAATGTCAATTATGTACAATAATCAAAGCATGGATCTAATTTCTTGACAGCCGAAAATCATAAGGGGTAGGGTATGGGTAACGTCCTATCACCCAGCTTTTTCCTATGGACGCGTGCACAGGGGAAAGCCATTAACCCAGGAGATGACATGAAGATTGAGACTCACGATACAAGTGACGCATCGAGGATGCCAGGTGCCCTGAAAAAGATCCTGTTTGCCGGCCTGATGCTGGCGGGCTTCGGGATGACCGCGGTTTCGGCTGCGGATGTGACGGTAACGCTGCAAGCCCACAGCGATGACAATTCAGTGAATGATGTCGGGTCCGGCCAATGGTTCGGCGATTCGACGGTTCGAATTGGACGTCGGAACAACAACGGTAAACTCTATGATTATGTCATGCCGTTTGAGTTACCAGATCTCCAGGGAGATGTGGTGAAAAGCGCGAAGTTGCGCGTAACCTTCACTGGTGGCTCTTACAATGCGGCAGCTTTGCCTGATGTGGATCTTTATGGATCCGTGCTCTACTCCACGGACAGTGCGGTCAACGATCCTGCATTTTTTGCAAATGCCCCGAATCCGACGAACCCGGATGCGGTTTTATTGCAGGATGATTTTGTGGATACGCCGACCTTGGTGAATGCCGGGTATGGTGTTCTGGAAAGCGAAGACCTTGGGGACTTTATTCAGATGCTCTATGACGGCGGTGCTGAACCCGGGGATCATATTTTCCTGATGTTGTCCATGGATGCGGTGCCTTCCGGAGACTATAAATATCTGGTCGCCAGCACCGGAAACAGTTCTGCCAAACCTGAATTGGAATTGGTGATTGGACCGGAGTCTATTCTGGTGAATGCGGAAACGTCGGACAATGTACTGAATCCGCTCGGCAATGGGTTCTGGGTTGGACAATCCACCGCCCGGATAGGGCGGGGCAACAGTGATGACTACAACTATGCGTACGTTATTCCTTTTGAATTGCCGGACTTGCAAGGTGAAATTTTGTCTGAAGCGATCCTGAATCTGACCTTTACCGGGGGGTCATACGGTGCGGCGAACTTAGGAAATATTGACTTGTATGGAAGTGCCTTAAGCTCTTCCTCCTCAGCAGTGAATTTTGCTTCCTATTATGAAGACGGATCCAATCCCGCAAATCCTTATGCTGAACTGCTGCAGGATGATTTCGCGGTCACGGCGGATGTGGTTGCCAATGGATACGGTACGGTTGCCAGTGTCGATGTTTCCACATTTGTGCAGGCACGGTATAATGCCGGCGCTCAACCCGGCGACTATGTATTTTTGGTAGTGACCATGGATCAGTATCCGGGTTCGGATTACCGTTATATGGAAGTGGCTACCGCCAACAACAGTGTGGTGGAAAACCGTCCGACCCTCTCCTTGAAAACCGGCGGCATTGCTCCCGGGTATTATGTGGATCCGGCAAACGGTGACATCAATAATCCCGGAACTTTCGAGCAACCCTGGAGCACGATGGAAGAAGTTTTGGCCAACAAGTCCTTTGTGGCAGGAGATGTGATCCATCTGCGTGACGGATATCACGGAGTGATAAATATCACCGGCAGATTCACGGGGGATGGTGTGGTGGTGAAAGCCCAGGATGGTCATCAACCTTCCGCAAAAAATGTAAACTTCACCAATGCTTCCCACTGGACGGTACAGGGACTGCAGATCAGTCCCACCTTTGCCGGGGCGCAGGACAAAACCATGTTGGTGTATGTGCATCCCACCTGTGATACCATTACCATCAAAGACAATACCCTCTTCAGTGTGGCCGATGCGTCCGCCTGGACCGCGCAGGACTGGCTGGATTATGCGCCGAGTGGTATTCGTACCGATGGTCCGGACTGCGTGGTCGATAACAACCTGCTGAAGAATATTGCCTTCGGGATCGCCTGCCGGGCCAGTTCCCTGCGCACTTCGGTGACCCGCAATACCATTGACGGATATTCCGGTGACGGTCTGCGGGGACTGGGAGATTATCAGTCCTTTGAATACAACATGGTGATGAATGCCAAAAAAGTAAACAGCAACCATGATGACGGGTTTCAAAGCTGGACCGGAGACGGGAACAGTGATGATACCGTGACCGGCATGGTGCTGCGCGGGAATGTGTTTATTACCTACACAGATCCGAATGATCCATTGAACAGTGCCTCACAGGGTATTGGCTGTTTTGACGGATTCTTTGAGGATTGGATTGTGGAGAACAATATCGTGATGACGGATACGTATCATGGTCTTTCGCTCTACGGTGCCATCAATTGCCGGGTGGTAAACAACACCGTGATCGAAAATCCGCTGGCCCTGTTTAGTCCTTCCCCCTGGCTGGGCATCTTCACCCACAAGAACGGAACCCTTTCAACCGGGAACACGGTTGCCAATAATTTGGTAACCCGCTTTGGTGGACAAACCACCACCGCCTCGACGATGTACAACAATCTGACCGGGACAACCTACACGGATTGGTTTACGGATTATGCAAACTTTGATTTGCATCTGAAGTCTACCGCCGCCGCGGTGAATGCGGGAAGTACCTTGTTGGCACCTGCTTATGATTTCGAGGGGCAAGCCCGCGACAGTCAGCCGGACATTGGGGCGGATGAGTTCTAATCCAACCTGAATCCTGAAATCATGACCCGTCGGTGTTCTACCGACGGGTTTTTATCGCTTGTAAACAGAGGGGGAATCGGTGTAGGTTCAGTTGTCTGTTTCGTCGTACGGGACGGACGGGGAGCGTTTATGAAGAAAAACGAAATTATTGCATTGTTGGCTTTGGTGATTTTGGCCCTGGTGGTCACGTTGTTCACCATGAAAAATCAATCAAAACCGGAGCCGGAAACCGGACCGGAATTCCGGGCGAGCATGGCTGCCCCGGTTCCGCCTCCAGCGGTGGGGGATCCCCTGCGTTTAAAACAAACCTATCAGCCGGGACAAATTTATCGGGCGACCACCGATTATCAATTAAAGGTGCCGGGTCAACATACCCGCTGGGGAATACGTAAAGAGATGGTGATTCTGCTGACGGGCCGGTTCAGTTACGACATGAAAGTGTTGGAAAATGACGGGGAGGATATCCTGCTGGAGTTGGATATCCGCACCTCCCGTTTTTTGCAAATGGCCTTTGATGCGAATATTGAATTGGATTTGGATCAGGCCCTGAAAGATACCATTCAGGTTACCGCGGCCTTTTACAATATTCCGCTCCCTGAAGGTGCGTTGGATGTTTCCCAAAAACAAATCAATCAACTGCTCAAACAAACCAATTTGGACAGCAGATTGGTCAAAGAGCTTCTGAAGCCCGAACAACTGGTTCAGGAAGTGGAGAGTCTGGAGGGGAGTGTGGTTCGCATGCGGTATGTGGACGGGAAAGGGGTTCGGGATTTTGAACTTTTAAAACATCAGAACGGAGAAAAACTCACCTTCGAACAGCTCTCCAAAGATGAACAGTCCTTTTTGATGAATTTTCATCCTTTCCCCGATCCCTATATTTTTCCCGATGAGGAAGTGGACGTGGGGGAAACCTGGGTCGTAAAAGGGAGCGCTTTGCCGATTCGATTGCCGATGTTGCTTTCTCCTCAGGTTGAAGGAGAAGTCACACTTTCCCGTCAGGCGACTCAAAAAGAAGTCATTCCTTTACAGGTGGAAAAAGGAAAATTATTTTTGCAGGGGAGTACTGTAAAGGGTCGTTCTTTAAATGCGGACTGGACCCCGCGCGGAAGTTTTGATTATCATCCTGCATCCCGGGTGGTCTCTAAAGCCCGTTTGCAGGGATCGATGAATTACGCCTCGGGTGGAAAAGATTTTTGGGTATTGCAGGTGAGTCAAAGTGCACGGCCTGAATACGACTTGGAATACCGTTGTGAAGTTCTGGACCCTGTTGCGCCCTAGGAAGGAACCGGGGGTATGAAACTTCATTTGTGGGAGGATTTGGAAGGAGCGGCGATTGTCTCCTCTTCCGGATTGATTCGGCCGGGGGAGGCGGGCTCCCCGGAGGACGTACAGGTCCGGGTGGAATGGCTTTTGGAAAAAGAGGCAACCTATTCTCTCGAACATCTGGCTTCGCAATCGAAATTAAATCCCAAAGTGGATTTATTGGAGTTCTCCGGCCATAATGAAGTCTCCGGCACCCCTCTGTTGGATTTGAATGGAAAGTATTGGCGGGTGAGTCCGCAAGGCATATGGGAGGATGTTCCGCCTCCGGTGGGGATTCAGGTGAGCCATCTTTCGTTTGCCCGCGGAGAGCGGATGATTCTGGACAGTGTTCAGTTGTCGGTGGGACCGGGTCAGTTGGTGGGGATTATGGGGCCGAGCGGCTGCGGAAAATCCACCTTGGCTAAATGTTTGTTAGGTGAATTAAAGGCCACGGAGGGTGAGGTGGTTTATGTGGATGAAGCGGGGTATTCTCTCCCAGATCCGGTGATCGGATATGTGCCTCAGGAAAATCTGCTTTATCCATATCTGAGTGTGCTGGAATCGATGCAGTATCTTCAAAAGTTCCGCGGGACCCAGGATGCGGAGACTCTCCACGGGGACGCAAGAGAGATCCTTCATCAATTGAAATTAGATGGCGTGATCGATACGCCGGTTTCACAACTTTCCGGCGGGGAGGCCAAGCGCCTGAATGTTGCGGTTGAACTTCAGCAATTGCCCCAAGTGCTCATTTTAGATGAACCCACTTCCGGTTTGGATCCCCGCATTCAGGATGAATTAATGGACCGGTTGCGGGAGATTGCCCATTCCGGAATTACGGTGGTTTGCGTCACCCATGATCTGAGTTTGGTCCGGAAGTTGGATCACTTGCTGATTCTCAGAAGTTTATGGGATCAGACGGATTGCAGTTCGGTGGTTTATGAGGGCGTCGCGGACACCTTGGATCCGAAAGCGCTTTTAGAAAGTTATGCGCCGGCGTGCCGCTGGTCTGTGGAAGCTCCGCAGGAAGAAAAGTCATGGCCTTCACGGGATAGGGTGCCGGTACTTGTGCCTGAGAACCGGAGCCGTCAAATTGCGACTGTGTGTGGAAGGTCCTGGCGCAGATTCAGCCGCAATCGAAATCATATGGGGATGGCTTTGTGCTTGCCGGTGGTTTTTTCCGCGCTGATTGTGCTCTCCCAATTGCGGCCCGGCAATCCCGGATTTGCCAGCGTGTTGCTGTTTTCTACTGTGGCCCTGTTATGGCTTTCGATGAATTTCGGGGTTCGGGAAATTGTGTCGGAGTGGGATTTGTATCTGCGGGATAAGCGAAGCGGTTTGTCTCCCTTTGCTTACATTTTGGGTAAGAGCGTTTTTGTGCTTCAGATTTCCCTTTTGCAGGGCGTCTTGTTTATCGCCAGCTTTGCGGTGTTTGCACAAATGGACCCTCTCGGATTGCAGATGTCTCCGTATTTACGCTCACTGGCGATGCTCAAAGCGGCCTGGCTTCCCCTGCTGCTCCTCTGTGGTTCAGGTGCTTTGGCTGGTCTGATGATTTCTTCATTGTGTCGAAGTGAGGCCCTGGCGGTGACGCTGGTTCCGTTGATGTTAATTCCACACTTGCTGTTTAACCGGATCGGATATCATGGACCTTCAACCCTGGAGAATCAGGCGCATCTTTATGGACCTGCGCCGGAGGGATTTTCATTGGACGCTTTGAGGGAAGTGGATCCTGAAATGAATGGTTTGGAGTTTGGCATTCACAGTGTGGGCTCCGGCTTGATGATTTCCCGTCCGACCTTAAATTTGTTGGTCTACGGAGTGAAAGGCAAAACGCCGCCTGTGAGCGAATATATGTATTTGGGTTGGTTGTGTGTTTTGCAGGGGGCGTTGACGGTTGGGGTGTTTCTCTGGATTTCTGAAAAGCGGCAAACCGGGGCGGTGACCCATGGCTAAATTTCATTTGGTCGCTTTGGATCCGCCGCCGTTTCAGGTATATTTTTCGGAGGGAGATCCTTCGATTACCATGGGGCGTGCCGGAGCGGGGAACCGGGTGACTTTGGATTGTGAGGAGGATATTTATTGCCGTTTGGTCTGGGAGCAGGGGGAGCTTTGGTTACGGGGAAATTTGATGGAGGATCAGAAGTTGGAGGGGGAGGTTTCGTTTGAAGTCTGTGGCCGGAAGTTTAAAGGGTCTATGATGGAAGGGGACCAAAAACAAATCGAACAGCCCATTCCCCGGCGGGCGTCAGTCATTCAGGCTCCTGTGGGTGCGGCCCGAAGTCTGCAAGTGTTTTTTAAGCAGCCTTTGCTGCGGATGGCACTGATGGGTCCGGGAGTGGATAGGTTGCTGCGGGACTGGAGTGGACTTCAACAACCGGCAGGAGAGGAAGGGGGGATCACAGGCCTGCGCACATTACCGGGCTCGAGGTTGCGGCGTCCGGATGCCGGAGAGCGTCAGGCTCTGCAGGAATTTCAAGCTGGAAATGAATGGATGGACGCACCGGATGCATCGAAAGAAACTCTGGGGGATCGCCGGTTTATTTTCAGGATACGTCGACCGGGAAAGCCAGCTTGTTTTGTGGAAGTGATGGCGAATGCAGGTGGGGAATACACCAAAAGCTTCCGGAATTTTTCCGCCCATGCCCATGGACTCTGGATTCATGCACCGCTTGAAGAACAGGCGCAGAAGCAGGGAATGGATTTTCTGATATCGATTGAGGCTTCAGAATCCGATGTGGAGAGACGCGTGCAAGTGGTGACTGCGGATGGAAGGGGATTCGATGAAGACTGGCGTGAATATTTTGAGGGAACTTTGGGCGCGGATCATTTGCAGGTGAACGAGGGGCCACCCACTTTTGTTATGCTTCGTACCTTTTTGGATCAATTGCAGGAAACCCGGGAGCGCTTGAACAGGAAAGCCCGGCGCCGCTTGAAACCGCTTGTTATTTTGGTGACAGGATTGCTCCTTGTCGGATCGGGGGTTTTCCTGAAGTTATCGGAAGGGAAGCCGCTTACCCCGAATGTACAAGCCGATGTGGCACAGTTTGAAAAATCATTGGATGCGGAAGCGTGGAACGAGGTGATATTGTTTTTGGATGAAAGTTATCTGAAGATGCGGAGTTCACCTACCGAGTGGACCGAGTTTACCAGAGAATCCGAAAAGCGCTTAGGGGAAGTGTTGGCAAAGATGACGCGTCAACAGATCGTCCGACTGCCCGAGGTGCCCGAAAAGGACTTTTTGAATGTGATTGGGTCACTCAAAGAACGTCCGGAACCTTACCGCGCTCTTGCCGGGGAACAGGAGCAGCAGTGGTTGAAGTTTCAGCAGGACTTCCGGGCCTATCACAAGCTTTCTGAAATATTTAAACAATGGCAGGGTGGCGCCCAGATCGGGTTGCGACTGGCGTCAGAGGTAGACCGCTATTTGGCGCGGGAAACGGTCCAAGGTCATGCGGTAATGTTTCAGGAGATTGAAGCCTTAAAAGCGTGGCTGGAGCGGCCCAGAAGGGTTGAAGTACAGTTGTTAAGTGTGGACTGGAAACAGGGGACGCCGGTTTTTACCCCTGAAAAATACAGTGCCTTTAAGGTTTCCTATCAGGAAGTCTCTGAAGAATTCGGGTCGATGAAAATGCAGGCGGAGGATATTTCAAAACCCGAGGAGCCTTGCCGGATCCTGTTGCCGGGTATTCGAATTTGGGAAGATGAACTGCAGTTTAAATTTGAGCTGTCGACGAGGCGTTGGGGCGATTGGAAGCTCCCGAAAACGGAACAGGTGTTTGCGGAAACCTGGCTGAAGGCTTTTGATTTTTTCGAAGCGGAGAACGGCGCTTTCAAGTACTTGGTCTCTCCTTTAAAAACCGAGAGCGGGGAGGATGTGGGATCCCTGCTGATCCAATTTGATATGGAAATCGGAGAAGGTCCCCCGGCACTTCCGGTTTGGCAGGTATCAGAATTCTAGCGCGTATTCCTTTCCACTTTCAAGAGCACGATGCAGAGCAAAAGGAAGATGAGGAGCAGGCTGCCGAGGGCCAGCAGCACGGGCAACACAATGCGGGCGGGGAGTCCCCAAATTTCGGGAGGGTGATCATAGTGCTCCCGCTTCAGGAGCAGGTAGGCGTTCAGAATGTTTTCGGGTGCTTCAGTCCCGAGCGATTTTTCCTGCAGTAGCTTTTTCAGGTTGTGCAGAAGTTCTTGCTGTTGCGAGTGGTTCAGGGTGGCAATAAATACTTCCAACTGCTTGCGGGAAGCGAAAGGAAGCCGTTCGTCCCATTCGGTATCCAGAGGGGAGACCGAAAGTTGAATGCGGCCGGAGAAAAGAGGAGTGGCTTCCGTTGCAGCCGATGTCAGGGCCCGATCGACTTCTTCCGGGGATATGGCCGCGTAGCTCTCCAGGGTGGCGAGACGGAAGCCGGTCCAGCACAACAGTCCGATCACCAGGGCCAGGAGTAGATAGATCCCCGTTTTACAGATAAAAAACACTGCGGATTCGGAAAAAGTTGCTTTCATGGGGGCACCGTAGACGATGGGAGTTACGGGGGACAATGTTTTTCGATTTAAATTCTTCCCACAGGGGGATTGGGACCGTATGATCCTTATTGGAGAACCCATTTATGAATGAGAATGTACAATTTTTAAAAGAACACCCCGTATTTCAACGTCTGAGTGAAGTGTACCTTCACCAATTGGCGGATCACATGCGGGTCATCAACCTCGACGCGGGCGCGGTCTTGTTCGAAGAAAGTGCGCCGGCTCAGAAGTTTTATATTGTGATGGAAGGAACCATGGATCTGTACGCCACCCTGTCTGATGACCAGGAACAGTGGGTACAAATGATTGACGTGGGTGAGTTGATCGGCTGGTCCTGGTTGGTGCCTCCCTACAAATGGGCTTTCACCGCCCGGACCCGTGAAGGATCCATGTTGATGGAATTTGACGCCTCAGCTATCCGGGAATTGTGTGACCGTGATCCTGCTTTCGGGTATGGCACCATGAAGCAAATTTGCGCGTTGATGCTGGGACGCTTGCATACCGTACGCACCCAGATGGGTGAGCGGATCCGCGACATGCAAAAAGATTCATGACCGAAGTTGAGCTTTCTCCCGCCCGCGAAATTTGCAATGCGGAGCAGGGGTATGTGCATTCAGTTGAAACGGGGGGGACGCTGGACGGCCCGGGGATTCGTTTTGTACTGTTCCTGAATGGATGTCCCCTGCGTTGTCAGTATTGCCACAATCCGGATACCTGGCTTTTGCGAAGCGGCGCCTTAAAAAAGACCACAGAGATTCTGGAGGAAGTAAAAAGTTATGCTTCCTTTTTGAAGCGCGCGAAAGGCGGCTTGACGATCAGTGGAGGCGAACCCCTGATGCAACCCCATTTTGCCGAAGCCATTTTCCGGGGTGCCAAGGCCATGGGCCTGCATACGGCTCTGGACACTTCCGGGGCTTTGCACGAGCGGAGTCCGGACAGTTTATTTGAAGCTGTGGATCTGGTGTTGCTTGATCTGAAGGCGGGCGATGATGAAACCCATCGGAAGGTGACCCGAAAACCGATTCAACCCACCTTGGATTTTGCAGAACGCTTGCGGGGGTTTGACAAACCAATATGGGCCCGGTTTGTTTTAGTGCCGGGGCTGAATGACAGTGAAGAGCAGTTGCGTAAAGTTGCAAAAATTATTTCAGGCTGGAACCGGGTCGAACGGGTGGAGATTTTGCCCTTTCACCAAATGGCATCCTTCAAATATGAAGAGTTAAAGGTGGAATACCCTTTAAAAGGAGTTGCGGAGGCTACGCCAAGAGATGTGACCCTTGCCTGGAATATCTTCAGTGAGGAAGGGGTGTTCAACACCCGGAATGCGCCGAAAATTTAGAGAGGCCGATCAGAGATTTGCGATCGAAGGTCTGAAATTCAAAATCTGAGATTTTTAACGGGGTTCTGTTCCAAAGCCATTTTTCCGCCTTCCTACTTTTTCTTTTTCTTCCAATGCGAATTGTCTTTCGGTTCAGGGGTTCCCAGCAGGGCAGGGTCATAACCACAAGCTTCGAGTACTTGCCGGGTGGTGCGGAAGTGGGTTTTGGCGACCCGGGTAAGAATATCGGGACCGGCTTTTTTGACCAGTATTTCTGCTGGTTTTCTTACATGGGTGGCCCCGCGGGGCAGTTCGCAATCATTCCGCTCCCCCAGTGCTTTCATTTCCGTCACAAAGCGGTGACGGGCGAGGATAGATGCTGCGGCCACTGCGGGGTCGGATTCGGCTTTATGCCGTTGTACCAATTCGATTTTCTTGCCGCGTTCCTTTAAAGCGGAGATGATTTGGTGTTCGGGACCAAATTGATCGGCGACGGCCCGGGGGGTATCCGGGAAGCGGGCGAGGAGATTTTCCAGAACGGTGGCGTGGGCCCAGGCCAACAAGCGGTTGACACTGCCGAATTTTTTGACCAGCGGATTGTATTTTTCGGGTCCGAAAACCAAAACTTCACAATGGGCGGGGGTTTTCTCCAGCAGTCGTGAGGCAATGCTTTCGATTTTTTTATCTGAGGAGATGCTTTTACTGTCACGGACCCCGAGTTTGAGGAGGCCTTTGTAATGTGCAGGGGGGACGTGATAAGCGGCGACAACCATGGGGCCGAAAAAGTCTCCTTTTCCGCTCTCGTCGATGCCGATATGGGCGGTGGCTGGAGGCGTGGGGGATGAGGCTTTGCTTTGCGGGGCCTGATCCAATGTCCGTTGCAGGATCTCCGGTTCCAGGGTGAATTCCACCCATTCGGTCAGACCTTTTCCCTGGACCACAAGCTTTCCGCTTTTGTAGAGCACGATATTCAGGCCCGGCTTTTTGGCGGCGGCAATGGCATGGTTCACTTCACGGGCTTCGTATCCCGCCTGTTGCAGATGTTTTATCAATCGTTGTTGTTCAGGTGCGGAAAGTGTTTGGGTGAAGGTGTTCATGCGCGTGTTCCCTACAAGAAATTCTGGAATTAGTCATGCCAATTTGATTGACATAAACCCTGAGAAGGCGTTAAATTTTGACTAAACCAATTATATACTGGAACTTTAACCCTTCCCTATGGAGACTAGCATCATGAGAACCCACCGTTTTAGCAAATTCTTTTTACTATTATTGAGCACCACGCTCCTAACAG
Organism: uncultured Verrucomicrobiota bacterium; assembly: GCA_937127435.1. Taxonomy (GTDB): domain Bacteria; phylum Verrucomicrobiota; class Kiritimatiellia; order SS1-B-03-39; family UBA6053; genus UBA6053. Next base: position 70,412 of record CAKZLZ010000186.1, read on the forward strand.
CGGTGCTTCCTGCATTCGGACAAGATGATGCGGCACCTGCGGCCGCAAAAGAAGCCGGTCTTACCCAAGGCCAAGCTGCGGTTATAATTGCCCGCCGCCTGGGTTTATTCAATGTTGCGGCTTCTGCGGCTACTCAAGCCAGTGCTATCCAGTTGTTAAGTGGCCGTGGTGTTGCCCCCGAAGGTGGATGGAATGCAGACACGCTTCTCACACCCGGACAATTGGCCCGTTTGTTGGTTCAGGCTTTAGGTTTGGAAGATGAATTGTCCGAAGCACAAATTGCCGGAACTGATAACCAGCCCTACATCGATTTGTTAATCGAAAAATACGGTGTGGATGTAAGTGAACTGGGGACTGCGGCAGAAGTTGCCGGTGCTGTTCCCGGTGATAACGGATTGAATGATCCAGCTGATGAATCCAATAAGGATCCGCTGGTAAGTTCACCTCTCTCCGGACCGGGAGATGACTCAGAACCGGAATCTATTCCCGTATCCCAGTCGGATTTGGAAGCAACTTTGGCTGCGATTGTCGGCGGAAGTGGTGGGGGTGGTTCCGGAAACATGACACCATCCGCTCCCTGAGCTACGTAAAACCCACAAGGTTTTGACTTTTAGATTTTTTAACCAACCCCATGATTACAATGAGACAAATTACACGAATCGCGCTTGGACTTTTTATCAGCAGCAGCTTCTATCTTTCAGCGAAAGATTTACCCTTGGATATTTCCAACTACCTTCGGGTTGAATACGATGATAACGTATTTACCACCGGAGAAGGGGACGGCACTGGACCTGTGGAAAGTTTTGTCATAATTGAGCAAATTGAATTCCTTTTGGATTCACAGGCCGGCAATACCTATTATGGTTTACGGTACATTCCGACCTTCAAATATTTTGAAAACCGTCCCGGTGACGACACGGATATTAACAACCAGGTGGATTTGATTTTAAACCACGATTTCACTCCCCGCACCAGTACGCAGTTGAAATACAGTTTTCGTCAAGCAGATGAGCCCGAGCTCGTAGAAGATGATGTGAGCTTCCGCAACAACAATGACTATATGTACAACTCAGTGAATTTGGACCTGGTGACGCAAGTCATTCCCGAGAAGACTTCATTGAAGGCCAGTGGTCGTTATGTTGACTTTGCTTATGATGATGACCAAGTTGCTGAAACCAGCGACTATCAGGAAGCCACTGGTGGTTTTGACATTATTCAGGTTCTGCAGCCCACTGCAAATTTGGCCGCACAGTTCCGTTATACCAATTTGGATTATACTGCTGAGTTCCGGGATGCGGATACCATTCAGGGCGGTTTGTCTTTGAACAAAGTCTTTAATCCCAAATTAGACGGTGATGTTCGTTTTGGCTATGAATCCCATGATCCTTCAGATCCTGCTTCACAGGACACTGATTCACCCTATGGAAATATCTCCGTACGTTATCAGCCGTTAAAAGGACGCCGCTTCACTTTGGGATTGGGTTATGCGCAGGATAAATCCGCAGTGAACACTTTCACCATGCAAGAGCGTTTTACTGCAACCTTGGCTTATGCGAATGACCTGACTGCAGCTTTGACCTTTACGATTGCCGGCACCTACGCCTTGGGTGATTACTCTATGGACAACACGACTTCCGTGTATGATCCTGCGGTAGACACTGATGGGGATGAGGAAACCATCTACCTGTCCACTTCTCTGGACTACAACATCAATGTACGCAACGCCATGGTGCTGAGTTACCAATACTCAGACTTGGATTCAGATGTGCGTCCTACAAGTGATTATGACCGGAACCGGATTTCTCTTGGTTGGAAGTACAGCCTTTAATACAGTAAAGATACCGAATTGAAGCTTTATTAATTGGACTGACGGCGTACATGTCTAACAGCTTGTACGCCGTTTTTTTAATCAGGGTTTGACCAGAGGACATATGGACAATTTGAACGAAAATCAGGAAGGAAACTCTCTTCACTTTTTAGATTATTGGCGGGTCATCCGGTCCCGTAAAGAGATCATCCTTATTGTGATGGTTCTTGTCGGCATCACTGGGGTTATCGTAACCAATTTGATGGAGAAACGGTATAAAGCCACCTGTTTGATCCGAGTGTATGAAGACTCCCAGAATATGCAGGTTTTTAATAACCAGTTTATGGGGTCGTCCCAGTACAATCCGTATTTCCTGCTGACAGAATTAGAAATTCTCAGTTCGGAGATGGTGCTGTCTCAAGTCATTGAAAACCTTTCTTTGACCAAAGTCTGGGGTGAAGAGTTTGAAATGCAGGGCCCTATTCCCAAACAGGATGCATTGAACCTCCTGAAAAAACGTATTTCGATTCAACAACAACGGAATACCCATAATATTTCAATTACGGCGGTGTCGGGATCTCCTTTGCAAGCCGCCCACATCGCCAATGAGATTGCGAAAGTCTACGGCCAACAGCGAATTGATCAAAGTGTCGAACAGGTCCGAATGGGGCTGAAAACGCTCGATACCCTGATGGAAGAGGAAAATCTGAAAGTGATTGCGGCTGAAGACCGTCTGGAAGAAATCAGGGAAGAACTCAATCTTACCACCATAAATCTCGGTATTCGTATTACAGCTGAGGCGGAACGGGTTCGCCAACTTCAAGCGGATTTAATGTCTTACCGGGTGGACATGCTTACCCGGAAAGCCCGGTTGGATGAGATCGAAAAACTGGAAGGGGAAGGGTTGATAAATTCATTGTTGATGACCGTTCCGGATCAAAGTCTGGAAATGTTGCGGAGTCAGGAAAATGATTTCGAAATTCAATTGTCTATGCAGTTGCAGAATTTAGGAGAAAATCATCCGGATGTCCGGCAAATGAAGGAAGGTTTGCGCCGTACCCAGGAAAAACTTGCGGCTGCGATTTCAGGGATTAAAGCCGGGCTACGGACGGATTATCTGGTGGCCAAAAGTAGGGTCGAGGCTTTGGAAAGTGAATTGGAAAAAGTGGAAGCTGCGGAAAGGGATGCCCAAAGCCGTAAAATGCTTCCGTTTGAACGTGCGGAAAGAAGAGTGCGGGTTCAAAGGTCTATTTACGCCTCCTTGCAGGCGCGCGCCGCTCAGGAGGGGGTAGATGTTGCATTGCCCCGCATGCCGATCAAAGTATTCGAGATGGCCACGCCTGCGGATGAAAAAGACTTCTACACGCCGAATTATTTTCTGAATATTGCCCTGTCCCTCTTTATCGGTGGATTCTGTGGTGTCGGACTGGCCTTCTTTATTGAATATCTCGATACCTCCGTGAAAACGGTGGACGATGTGGAGCGTTATCTCAACACCTCGGTCATCGGGGTTATTCCACAGAAAGTGAAAACGCTGAACATTGAAGGGATTGAAAGTCCGCATTCTGAATCTTATCGGGTATTGCGGACCAACCTTCAGTTCTCCCGTGACGGAAAAACCGGTGGTGCCTTTGCGGTTGCTTCCGGGGGAGTCGGGGAAGGCAAATCCACAACCTTATTCAATCTTGCATTTGTTTGTGCCGCCATGGGTGACAAAGTACTGATTGTCGATTCCGATATGCGGCGTCCGGTGCAACATAAAATTATGGGGATGTCCAACCGCTATGGTTTGGTGAACGTATTGATGCGGGATATGCCCTTGGAAGATGCGATCAAACCGACTGAATTTGCGAATCTTCACTTCCTCCCCAGCGGACAATTGCCTAAGCATTCTATCGGGATGTTGGACACCCAACGCGTGCGGGATTTGATGACCAACCTGAAAGCACGTTATGATTTCGTGTTCTTTGATTCTCCTCCGATTATGGGTATCAGTGATTCTTCCATTCTTGCCAGTGAAGTGGATGGTGTAATGTTGGTGGTTCAATACCGTAAATATCCGCGTCAAATGTCTGCCCGCGCGAAACGTCTGGTGGAAAATGTGGGCGGTAAAATTGTCGGCGTTGTGCTGAACAATATCAATATCCTCCGGGATGATTACTACTACTATAATTCCTATTACACACACTATTCAGAAACGGATAACGAATCCGAAGATTTGGATGCGGCCCCGCAAACTCCCTCACAGGAAAGATTTTAATGAAACGAACGAATGCTTTTAAGCTTTTCACTCTTCTTCTCTTTACCGCTCTGTTTTTAACAGGGTGTAAAAGCAATACCGGGGACGGGGAACGTTCACGGCGGGCCTATGACTATGTTCCTCCGGTTTTGATTGCCACTCCTGTCCCTACATCGGTTCCGGTTATGGAAGAGCCGAAAGATGAGCCGGCCGTTGAAGTTGAAGCCGAAGAGGACACTGAAGATCAGGTGGGCGAAAAAGGAGAAAAGAAGAAAGGATTCTTCGGCCGTCTCTTTTCGAAAGATAAGAAGAAAGAAAAGGAAGCCAGTACGGTTTCCCGTGTCGGGGATAACCCTGAGATGGAGATGAATGAAGCGGGTGAGTTGGTGATAAAGGATCAACCTACTGACAATGTATACCGTTTAAAAGTCGGAGATGCCGTATATATTTCCCTCTCCGGATCCGGAGGATTGGATGAAGATATTCAAACCCTGATTGATGATGAAGGCTCGGTTAAATTGCGTTATATTGGAACGGTTAAAGCCAAAGGTCTCAGTTCGACCGAACTGGAACGTGAAATCGAAGCAGAATATACAGACCGTCAGAAAATCTATAAAGATGTGACCGTGCGGGTTGTCGTTCCCAACACCTTCTATTCGATCGGTGGAGAAGTTAATCAGCCCGGTCGTTTTCCCCTGGTGGGACGGGTGACCCTCAGTCATGCGATTGTTGCGGCGGGAAATTTCACAGAATGGGTGGATGAGAAAGAAATCACCTTGGTGCGGAATAATGAAAAAGTTGTGATTAACTTTAAAAAGATCCGCAACAATCCTAACTTGGATGTGGAATTACTGGCCGGAGATGTGGTCTGGGTTGGTCGTTCTACTTTTTAAGTAAATGGGCCGTCGCCGCAAATCTTCAAAACGAAAAAGGGGGGGCGTTCCGTCCCCGACAATTGAACTGCCGATTCTTCGAATCGGCATCTTTTGTTTTTTATGTATTTGTTTGTTGGGGATGGTTACTCTTTTCGGAGGGACCCGCTTCTGGGCCGCCGGACCCTTTTGGCTTCCCGTTTTAATGGCCCTGGGAGCCTTTCTGGCGGTTACCTTTGTCCGGACGTGGAAGACGTCGGCCGGTCTCTGTTTGCCACGGGATTTCTTTTTCTGGTCCTTGATTTTACTTTATGTTGCAATCCGGGCTGCATTTTTTACTCCCATTGCATTTGAGACCTGGACCGAACTGTTATTTCTGCTGACGGCGTGGTTGCTTTATGGGGTTTTGTCGGATGTGGGAAATCAGGCCTCTTCATGGACTTTGGGGTCGTTTATAATTCTATCCTGGGTTCTGATCCAATCGTTATATGCCATTAGCCATCATTGGCACGGTAACACCATGGTATTGTATCTTCCCCGTCCGGCCCAGTACGGTATGCGGGCAAGCGGTACGTACATTTGCCCGAATCACTTTGCCCATTTTATTTTAATGGGCATGGTTTTGGCTTTTGCCTTGGTGTTTACACCCAGGGTCCGTTTGGGGCTCCGTATATTTGCAGGTTATGTATTCATTCCTGCCACAATTGCTTTGATCCTGAGTCACTCACGCTCCGGCATGATCGGTGCTTTTGCCGGCATCTCAGCGGTGTGCCTGGGTAAAGCCCTGCGAAAGGGGTGGAAAAGAGTGGTCTGTATTCTCTTGTTGCTCACATTAATGGGAGCGGGATGTATTTTCGCTTTACTGCAGTTTTATCCTCCCATGCGTGCAAGGATGGTGAGAGATGTTCAAAACAATATCCGCATTTCCCAAGTATGGCCCGACACATGGCGCATGATCGAAGGAGAAGGTTTTTGGGGAGCGGGTCCGGGGGTTTACATCAATGTATTCGAAAAGTACCGGGAGCATTTTTCATCCTCACGCTTACACCTGGAATATGCACATAATGAATTTCTCAACACTTTAGCCGAATACGGCTGGGCCGCCTCGGCAGTTTTTCTCTTATTGCTGGGCTGGTTGTTTGCGAGATGGATCCGTGCCGCGGTCAAAAGTGAATCAGATCAAACCGCGATGATTCCTATAACCATGCTGGGGCTTTCCGCAGGAACATTTGCACATGCTTTTTTCGATTTTAATCTGCACATCCCTGCAAACGGTTTGTTGTTTGTGGCTTTAATCGGTTGGCTCACGGGTGTGGGTATTTATCGTCATGTTTGGAAAAATCTGCGACCGATAAGCACCCTGAAGCTGCGTTGTTATGCCTTGTTCGGTTTTGTGGCGTGTTTGGTCATGATTCCATTTGTCACCCGGATGATGGTGGGAGGGTGGTATGAATACCGGATGATCAAAGCGGAGGAGCAGGCTGAACTGGTTGAGAAGGCGGCCTATTCGGAAAAAATGCGTGCCTGGATGCCTTGGGCGTCCCGGGGATGGATGGAAATGGGGAATGAATTACGGGAAAAGGCGTTTTGGGAGCAAGGATCAGAAAAACAACAGTTTATTACCGCAAGCCGTGAAGCGTATGAAAAAGCATTGGCCCTCAACAACTACGATTCTGAGGCCCAACAGGGCTTGGTGGAGTTGGCCCGCATTGAAAAACGACCCGAACAGGCTTTGGTTGAGGTAAGGCGGTTATTGGAATTAACTCCGTTTGAATTGCAAGTACGCATTCAGTACGGCCTGATTTTACGTGAGTTGGATCGGCCGGAAGAAGCGCTTGAAGTTTTTGAAGCGGCGCAACGACTGGATGCACCTTTTTCCAAACAGGTGGATTTAAACATTCGCCGTCTTCGCCAAATCATAAAGCAGAAAACGGAAGAAGCAAAATGACGCTTTTTATAAAGCTCTCTGTTGACAGCGCGTACCCCTTTATTGTATAAGCGTCGCCCACATATGGCGTGGTGGCAGAGTGGTCTAATGCGCGGGATTGCAAATCCTGTTATCGTCGGTTCGAATCCGACCCACGCCTCCAATTTACCTTTGAGGAGTTTCTAATGCAAGTACCTGAAGATCTGAAATATACTGAGAGTCACGAGTGGGTACGCAACGAGGATGGACTCTGCAGAGTCGGGATTACGGAATTCGCCCAAAGTCAATTGGCTGATCTTACTTTTGTTGATCTGCCTGAAGTAGGGGCTTCGGTTTCTTCCGGAGATGAAATTGCAGTGGTTGAATCCGTAAAAGCGGCTTCAGATGTGTACGCACCGATTTCCGGTGAGATTGTCTCAATTAACGATGAATTGAGTGATGCGCCTGAAAAAATCAATGAAGACTCTTTTGGAGAGGGTTGGTTGTTTGTGATTCGCCCCAGTGATGCGGGTGAACTTGACGGGCTTCTGGATGCAGACGCCTATCGCGGATTGTTGCCTGAGGAATGAGTCCTTCCCGTTTTTGTATTTTTGAAGAACCGCTTCCTTACCCCGAAGCGGTTTCTTTGCAGGGAGAGCTTGTGTCTGCCCGGTTGGCGGATCAGATTCCGGATACCTTTTTGCTGCTTCAGCATCCCCCGGTAATTACGCTGGGGCGTCGGGGAAGAAAAAACTTCCTGCTTGCCGATGATGAAACCCTTAGAAAACAAGGGGTTGAAGTGCATATCTCCACCCGTGGGGGGGACGTGACCTATCATGGGCCGGGGCAATGGGTCCTGTATCCAATTCTGAAGCTGGGGAGCAATGAGATGGGGGCCCACGGTTATTTGCATGCGCTTGAATCCGTGGCCCTTCAGACGGCCGGGGATTTCGGAATAGAGGCCTTTCGAAAAGAAGGCAAAGCGGGGGCCTGGTGTGAACAGGGAAAGTTTTCCGCGATTGGATTTAAATTCACCCGGTGGGTTACTTCCCACGGTTTAAGTCTCAATGTGAAACCCAACCTCGGGTTCTTTGATTTAATCGTCGGCTGCGGATTGGTGGGGGAACAGGTGAGTTCCTTTGAGAAGGTGCTCGGTGAGCAGAATTGCCCCGAGATGGATGCCGTTGCAGAAGCAATGAGAAAGGCCGTGGGAGAGGTTTTTCAACGGGAATTGATTGATATTGCACCCCGGATGCTTGGAAAGCCCGTTTCTTCAGTTTGATTTTGTGAGTCACTCTTTTGTGTGAAGGCTAAACCCTCAAGTGACTGATGTCCATTATCCCCATAATTTACTCATCATTCTATCTCTATTATCGTATATCATCGATGTACGATTATAAAGTGGGTGATGTGTGATGGGTGATGGGTGATGGGTGGTGCTGGGAGGAGGTAGGTGGGAAAGATGCGGATGTGCGCAGGCTCAGAGATGAGCTGAAAAATATCCAAAAGGGTGTTGTCGGCCATGGGAACCGAAGAAAACCTGTTCTTGTTTCTGTCATCGCCCCGGGGAATTGGGCGGCGGGAATCAAGGCTTAGAGGAAGTAACGCAAATAAATATACACGCTCGAAAGGGTCACACTCAGTATCAGGGTGGGGAAGCCCAATTTAAAGAAATCACCAAAAGTCAGTTTGTATTTGTTGTTGCGGGCAATCTGGGTGACCACGACATTGGCGGATGCGCCAATGAGTGTTCCGTTTCCACCCAGACAGGCGCCAAGGGCCAAAGACCAAAACAGGGGCTCGGAAATGGTGGTAAGCGCCTCCGCGCTCTGAGGATCCAGACCTGCTTGTTCACAGAAGCCCGGAATAATCGAATTGAGGATGGGGATAAAGGCAATGACCAGAGGAATATTGTCGAGGAAGGCACTGGCGATGGCGCTGAACCAGAGGATGGCCAGGGCTGTGACCAGGAGATTGCCGTTGGTCAATTCGATGACTTTGGTACCCAGCAAGGTGAAGAGGCCGTTTTCTTCAAGTGCGCCAACCATCATAAACAATCCGATAAAAAACAGGATGGTGTTCCATTCCACTTTTGCCAGTGCGTGATGGATATCTTCTTTGCAAATCAGACACATTAAAAATCCACCGGCCAAGGCGATAATTCCGGTTTCGATATGAACGGTATGGCTGACGAAAAATCCAATCAGAACCAGTCCCATACAGGGCAGTGCTTTCTTAAGACGCCCCGGATGTATAATCGCCAACTTGGGCTCCGCCTGCATCAGGTTGGTTTTGGCTTCTTCGGTTACTTGAAACTTGTGTCCCAGACGGAAGCGCACGATGACGCCGACCACAATCAGAATCACCAGTGCAATGGGGCCGAGGTGAATAAGGAAATCATTAAAACTCAGGTGGGTTTGGGACCCGATAATAATGTTGGGGGGATCTCCAACCAGCGTACCGGTGCCCCCGATGTTTGAGAAAAGGGCTTCTAAAATAAGGAAAGGTACGGTGGGGATTTCCAACAATTGGGTGATGAGAATCGTAATCGGCGCAATAAGAATAACCGTGGTGACGTTATCCAGGAATGCAGACAGAAATGCGGTGACGAATAACATCAGCATTAACAAACGCGGGCCGTTTCCTTTTGCGACCTGGGCGGTTACAATGGCGATCCATTCAAAAAGACCTGTAGATGCGAGAATATTCACGCACATCATCATGCCGATAAGTAAAAAGACAACATTCAGATCAATCCGCTCTACCGCGGCGTGATAGCCGATTTGATGGGTGCCGATCAGTAAGGCCGCCCCCAGAATAGCGGTAATGGTTTTATCGACTTTTTCACTGGCGATGAAAAAATAGGCGACCAAAAAGATGATCAGCGAAGGCATAAATGATTCAGTCATAGGATTCTTCTAAAAATTGATGGCTCGGTCTAATACGGCGAGGCGGTCAATGATCCCCACCAGTTTCCCTTTAGGATCTGTCACAAAGACTTTCAGATGTTTTTTGACCGATAGTTGAAAAATCACTTCAATGAGCGTTGCCGTCGTGGGAAGCGTAGGGACATCCTTATCCAAAAGTTCTGCGGCAGTCATTCCCCCCTCATTTTGAAAATATTTATCCAGGGGGTTAAAGTTGCGAACAAAGGAAACGCTTTGCAGTTGCGTGAAAAATTCAGGCATTCCGTAATGAAAAACATTATCAGCGGTCACCTGGCCGAGGAGTGTGCCTTTTTCATCCAGTACCGCCAAGGTGGCTTCCTTATGTTTGTACATAAGGTGGGTGGTGTCTTGAATGGAGGTGTCTTTTGACAGGGTGGCCCGCGGTTTCACCATAATATCTGAAGCGGTTACGCTGAGTTGCAGATTCAGATCATAGGATTTCAGATAATTGAAAATCGTTTCCGGATCTTTCGCATTCAGAAAATACTCATGTACGGCGGGGTCATTGAGTAAGCGGGCCAAGGTGGACCAGATTTTGATCACAATGTTTGGGGTTTCCGCCGGTGCGATTACCATGCAGGAGAGTCGAACCGGTTTGTCATCCAGACATTTATAGTCCATTGGTTCTTCCAAAACCGCAATGGAAAGGCCGAGTTGGCTGAAATCGTTTACCCGCGCATGGGGAACCAAAATACCATTTCCCAGTCCCGTACTTTGTTTCTGTTCCCGTTCCAATAACCGGGCCACCAGATCATCCAGAGACGTTTCCTTGCGGATTTGTTCGGGGAGTTGGGCATGAATGGTTGCTGCCTGTTGTTTCAACAGGTCTTCTACCCCGTTTGCCTTAACGCCAGTGAGGATACATTCCGGTTGGATGAATTTCAGCAGGTTCATGCGCGGTTTTGTACTTAAATCCAAATAAGAATCAATGTATTCTTTCAGCTTATATCCACATTCAAGCACTTGCTACAAAAGTGTTTCCTCCCGTTGAGAGTTTGGGGATTTGCGGTTTTTGCTATATAAGGAGCGAATGGTCTGAAAAGACCTTGGCTATCAGATGTTGTGAGTTCCGGGAGAAACGTGCTTGCGTATTGAATCTTTGGCATAAATCCCAATTCTGAATTGATTCAGGGACAGTCGATAGGGTAGAGCATGGGTATGTGTAAAATATCTGGAACTGTAAAATGATGGGGGCATGCAAATTTTCCCATGTTGGCGTGCTTAAAGGGGGCTCAGGCAGTGAACGTGAAGTGTCTCTCCGCTCGGGTGCCGCGGTGGCTGATGCCTTGCGGGCTGCAGGGCTGACCGTCAGTGAACTGGATATTCAGGATCTGGGATTCACCCTTCCTGATGGGGTTGAAGCTGTGTTTCCGGTTTTACATGGGGAGATGGGCGAAGACGGATTGGTTCAACACCGTTTGGAAGAGTTGGGGATTCCATACGTTGGATCCAGAAGTTGGGAAATGCCCCGGAGTTTGGACAAAGAAATCACCCATGCTTTGCTTCAGGTTGGGGCGGTGCCCATGGCGGAATGGGAGATGATCGAACCCGGCGAAAAGGTGAGTTTTACCGCTCCTTTGGTTTTAAAAGCACCTCGGCAAGGGTCCAGTATTGGATTGGCAATCGTTTTTTCCGAAGAGGAAATTCCCGGCGCTTTGGAAGAAGTCCGTAAATTTGATCCCCGTATTTTGGCGGAAAAATTTGTGGAAGGCACTGAATGCACCGTGGGCTTCCTCGGCGACCAGGTTTTGCCCGTCATTCAAATTGTGCCCCATAGCGGTAATTATGACTATGAAGCCAAATATCTGAGAAATGACACCCAATATCTTTGTCCGGCCCCCTACGATGCGGTGCAAACGGAGAAATTACAGTCTTTGGCTTTAAAGGCGTATAAAATTTTAGGGGGACGGCATTTAGGCCGGGTGGATTTCAGAGTGGATAAAAATGGCAATCCCTTTGTGTTGGAATTAAACACCATCCCCGGATTTACCGCCACCAGTCTGTTGCCCAAAGCTGCCGCCGCGGCCGGAATTGATTTTCAATCGCTCTGTGTTCGCATTCTTGATCAGGCGGAGGTAGTGTAATGGCCATGCGGTCTAAAAAACAATCTAGCAAAAAGAAACGCCCGGCCACCCGGCGTAAAAGTGTGTTGCAAGTCAGCAGCACGCAAAAAACATCTCCGGTCGGTTTGCCGGCAGGAGCGGTTTTGCTGTTTGGGGGGTTATGCCTTTTAATGTTGGGCTGGGGTGTTTTACTTTTTATGACCTGGATGGGCGAAATCCTGTTTACGCACAACGAACGCTTTACCCTGGACGAGTTGGACGCCCGCTCTGATGGATTGTTGCCGGCTTCAATTTTACAGGGCTGGACCGAAACCCATATCGGCGATAATCTCTATCAAATTGATCTGAACAGTGTCCGGAAAAGTTTAGAGAAACGCCCCATTGTCCGTAAAGCCGTGGTGCAGCGGAAATTGCCGGATACCTTGAGTGTGGTGGTCTATGAACGGGTGCCGGTTGCGCGCATGGGACAGGTGGAAGGGCGTATGAACTGGCTGATTGACGAAGAGGGCGTATTGATCAAAAAAAGTTTTGAATCGAAACATCTGCCTTTTCTCTTAGGGGTGGATCAGAATGTGGCTCTGGGAGATTCTATTTCCGATGGGTTGGCCGGACCGGTTTTACCCTATCTGGTGGCTTTACGGGATATGCCGGGGAAAATCCGTGATTTGTTGCCGGTGCATGTGGTGAATGTAAAGCATCCTGATTATCTGGATTTCCGACTCAAGGACGGGTTTCAAATTAAATTTCCGAGGGAAGGAGATTTGGACAAACTCATCATGGAGTCTTCGCGAATCCTTTATAAAATTCACAACGAAAATCTGGATCAAATGAGCTTGGACATGTGTCCGGAAGGTCCAAATCGTATTGCGGCACCGGAGTAAGTATGGGAAATCCAATTGCAGTTTTGGAAGTGGGTACCTCTGAAGTCAGAGTGGTGGTGGCGGAACCCCGCGAAGACGGTTTACTTATGATCACCGGCGTGGGGCGGTATCCCTCGAGTGGGGTGCGGAAAAGCGAATTGGTGGATTTTGAAAATGCCAAAATTTGTGTAAAAAAAGCGCTGTTGGAAGCGGAGGAAAATGCACAGGTGGCGATTCAGGAAATTTTTATGGTGTTCAGTGGAGACCACATCAAGCAGATCATCAACCGGGGAAGTGTGAATGTGCTTTCGATGGATCAAGTGATCACCGCGGATGAACGTGAAGAGGTGGTGGAAACCGCCCGGGCGGTGAGTTTGCCTCATGATCATGAGATTCTCCACAGCATCACCCGGAAATATTATATCGGCGATGAATCCCGGGGCGTTTTAAATCCCGACGGGATGGAAGCTTCCCGGCTCTCGTTGGAAATGTTGATTTTGTATTGTCAAAGTAACCGTTTGCGTAACTTGTACCGCCTGGCGGAAGAAGCGGCTCTGGAAGTGACTGAGGTTGCATTTGCCGGTCTGTGCTGTGGACTTTCCGTACTGACACCCCAGCAAAAAGAAGTGGGTGCGATCCTGATTGATTTGGGTGCGGGAACTTCCGATTATGTGGTTTATTCCGACAACGAAATTTCATTAGCCGGTTCCCTGGGTGTGGGAGGCGATCATGTGACCAATGATTTGGCGATGGGCTTAAATCTTTCGACCACCCAGGCGGAACGGTTGAAAGTGAAATACGGCGCGGCCATGGTGGACCTCAGTTCACGTGGACGGCGGATTCCCATTCCCCCCGAAACCGGATTTAGAGCGCAGGAAGTACTGTCGCGGGATGTGAATACCATCATTCATGCCCGGATGGAGGAAGTTTTTGAATTGATCAAGGCGCAGGTCGACAAGGAAGTGAAGAAAAAGAATTTTGGTGCCGGAATTATTCTGACGGGTGGGGGGGCGAAAATGACCCGGATTCAGGATTTGGCGACCCGGGTATTTCAGTTGCCCTGCCACATTGGCTATCCCCGGGAAATCAGCGGCCTGGCTTTGCCCTCCGAAAGTCCGGAATTTGCATCCACCGTGGGTATGCTGAAATACGGAGTCCGATATGGGAACATGGCCGATCGCGGGCCGCTCCTGGGTAATTTACTTCGCAAAATGTTCGGGAAGCCATGACCACACCTTTACTCAGTACCAACGAAGAAACCGTCCGGGATCCTGTGCCGATTTTATTTTTGGCCTTGGGGAATGCCGGAGGGAAATTAATTTCCCACTTGCCCAAACGGGTGCCGGAATTGTCTTATGTCGCGGTGGATACCGACGCCGAAAGTCTGAACGCGCTTCCGTTTGAACGGAAAATCCTCTTAGGGGAAGCGCTCACCAACGGCATGGGTACCGGAGGAAATGTGGAGCTGGCCCAGCGCTGTTTGGAGGAGGGGGAAGATCAGTTGTTTTCGTTGTTTCAGGGCTTTAAAGTGGTGATTCTGGTGGCAGGTCTGGGTGGAGGCACCGGTGGAGGCCTGGGAGCACAACTGGCGGACCGCGCACGGGAAGCGGGCTTGTTGGTGATTGCCGGTTTGGTGCAGCCTTTGGAAGCGGAAGGCGGCAGCCGCCGCAATTTGGCCGAAACGGCTTTGGGTCATTACCGTGAGTCTTGTGATGCGGTCATGCTTTTCCCGCTGGAAAGTTTAAAGGTAAATGAGGATTCCAGCATGTTGCTTGCGCGATTGCTGAAACGGTGCGGAATGGAAATCGGCAGAGCCCTGGGGGGATTGGCCGTGCTGTTGCGTTCCGGCTGGTTGATTCCGCTTACCCTGCAGGACTTGGTGCAAACCCTGAAACAGGCCGATGGATATTGCCGTTTGGTTGCGGTGTCCGCAGAAGGTGAAAACCGTATCACGAGTTTATTGGATCAGTTGTTTACCCATCCGCTTATCGACCGGGGGAGTTTGCTTGCGCACAGTGGAGGCGTGGTGGTGGGAATGCTTTGTGGACCGCGAACACCGGTTCAGGATTTGGAGCGGATCAGTCTGGAAATTCGACGGGTGTTGCGTTCGGATGCGGACCTGAAAATCGGAGTGGCCCAGGATGAGCGCTTCGGACAGCATTTGGCGTTGGTGGTCATGGCGGCTGAGCAATGGAAAGTGAAAGCGGTGGCGCCGGAAGTGATTGAGGAAAATCAGGAGGGTGAGGATCCCATCCCGGATGAAGGAGCCAAAGTGGATGACAAAGGAAAGATGATTCAAAGTGAGATCAAATTGTCTTCATCCTCGAAAACCAAAGGTCGGTTTAAAGGGATTGCTCCTACCATTGTCGAAGGAGCCGATTTAGATACACCGACCTTTATCCGGAAAGGATTGCGGTTGAGTTTTCACAAGGACCATTCCTCGTGAGAGCCTGCTGGCTTTTTGCTGTTTTTTTTTCATTCGGGTTGTGGGCCGCGGCGCAGGAGATTCCTGAACCCACACTCATTAGACAAACGGTGCGGGCCCTTGGATCTGAAGATTATACCGAGCGCTCCCATGCGAAATCACAGCTTGAGGCGTGGTCGGAGCGCTTCCCCCGCCGAATCCTGAGTATGCTCGCGGTGGAATATGCGGATCAGTCGGACTTGGAGATCGAATTTCAATTAGAGAAAATATTAAAAGATCTGGGAGGCAGGGTTCTTTTCTATCAACCCAAAGCCTTTCTGGGCGTCAATTTTGAATTGAGTATGCTCCCGGACGGACGGCCGGTCATCCATTTGCAAAACGTCATTCAAGGATCTCCTGCAGATCAGGCCGGCCTCAGAGCCGGAGATGTCCTGCTTGAGGTCGGAGGGACCCGGGTTTCAGATTATGATGATACCAACTCTTTTGCGGTGCAGGTTCAGCGGCAACTCCCATTGAACCCTTTGCGTTTGAGGGTTTTACGGCAGGGGAAGGAATTCGAAGTGGATGTCATCCTCGCAGTCAAAAAGGATATGCCCCATAATCTCAATCTTCGTTTAAAAGAAGAAGAGGACAAGATTGAAAACTGGCTCAAGAGCCTGCGTTCTGCCGAAGAAGAGTCAACGGAAGAACCCGTGGGCGATTTCCGGATGGATTAACGTCTGCCGCCAAGTAAACCGGAGCGGTACAACCAGTAGAGCAAAGTCATCACTGCAGAGATTGCGGCGGCCAGATAGGTGAGAAAGGCCGCATTGAGTACAGAGGCTGCATCCGCTTCCTGGGCCGGGCTGACAATGCCATCTCTTACCAATACTTTCTTTGCCCGCGCACTGGCGTCCCATTCGACCGGCAGGGTGACCAAGGTAAAGAACACGGAGACGCTCAAAAGCAGGGCGCCGATGACCAGCATGGTTTGTCCGGCTGAAGAGGCGCCGGTGCTCATGAATGCACCGACCATTAAAATGGGCATGCTGAGTTTACTGGTGAAAGTGGTTGCGGGAACCAGTGTGGATCTCAAACCGAGCGGTTTATATCCGGTGGCATGTTGCAAGGCATGTCCGGCTTCGTGGCAGGCGACGCCAACCGCGGAAAGGCTTTTGCCATCGTGAACCTGCGGACTCAGCCGCAATACTTTTGCCCGGGGATCATAGTGATCACTTAAAAATCCCTGCACGCGCTCGATACCCACATCATTGATGTGCTCTTTTCGAAGCATCTGATGGGCGGCTTGTGCGCCGGTCAGTCCGGAGGAGGCCGCAACTTGCGCGTATTTTTTAAAGCGGGATTTGGTGAGAAAAGAGGCATACATGGACAGCAAAAATGCCGGCATGACGAAAATAAAATATACGGGGTCAAATATCATTTTTATTACTCCAAAAGATCTTAGGAGGGAAGGTACCCGATCTTATCGGGAATTCAACTGATGACTTTGGCCATTGCACTGAAGATGACCATGCTATGGGGTTTGACCGTGATGACGGTTCCCAAATTGCTCCGGTGAACGCGGTTCGGGGTGGTGTAGGCCCGCATTTTCCATTTAAATTTATCGGTATCCGGAATATGAAACTTCGTGGGTTTTGCGGAAGCGTTAAAGAAGATCAGCACATCTTCACTGTCCGCTTTGATGCCCAGGTTTTTGGCGGTTCCGCTGAGTCGCAATCCCACGGCCTGGTCTTTCCCCCAATCGGGGTCCCGGTTCGATGGTCCGATCCAACGAACCCGGCTATGGGCAACTTCTCTTCCCTGGTCATGAACCAGCCCGCTGAAATGCAAGGCGGGCATGCATTCCCGTAAACGAATCATTTTTTTGAAAAAGGAAAGGAGTTCCTTGCGGTCGGGATCCAGGGTCCAGTCCAGCCAGCTGAGTTCATTGTCCTGGCAGTAGGCGTTGTTGTTCCCTTTTTGCGTACGTCCCCGTTCATCCCCGGCGGGGATCATGGGAATGCCTCTGGAGATCAGAAGGGTTGCCAAAAAGTTTTTCTGCATTTGCAGACGGAGTTGGCGGATTTCGGGATCGGAGGTTTCGCCTTCGTAACCACAATTGTTGCTGTGATTGTTTTTTTCCCCGTCACGGTTTTGTTCGAGATTGGCTTCATTGTGTTTGTCGCGGTAACTCACCAAATCCCGAAGCGTAAATCCATCGTGACAACAAATGAAATTTACGGATTTTGTGGCGCCCATCGGCTCGCCGGAGTAAAGATCTTCGCTCCCCAGTACCCGGGTGGCAAAACTGGAAAGGCGGGCGGGTTCACCGGACCAGAAGCGGCGGATTTCGTCCCGGTATTTTCCATTCCATTCCGCCCAGCGGGGGGAAGGGAAGTTTCCGACTTGATATGCGCCGGCGGCGTCCCAGGCTTCGGCGATCATTTTCACTCCCCGCAGAATCGGGTCTTCATCAATGGCTTCGATGAGAGGCGGGCGCTCCATGATTTCCCCGTCACGTCCCCGGCAGAGAATGGAGGCGAGGTCAAAGCGGAAGCCGTCGATATGGTATTCCATGACCCAGTGGCGGAGGCTGTCCAGAATGAGTTGCATGACCACGGGATGGTTGCAGTTTACGGTGTTTCCGCAGCCGCTGTAGTTCTGGTGCTCTTCGGATTCGCTGTCGACCAGGTAGTACACTTCCTGTCCCAGAATTTTAAAGCTGACGTTGGGCCCATTGTTTCCGCCTTCCATGGTGTGGTTATAAACCACATCCAAAATCACTTCCATGCCTTGGGCATGAATGGCTTTCACCAACGATTTAAATTCGTCTACCTGTTGACCCTCATTGCCACCGGTGGCAAAACGGCTCATGGGTGCAAAAAAGCTTTGGGTGCTGTAGCCCCAATAATTCCGGAGGCCGGAGCGGTTGTCGTTCTGATGGTAGTATTCCATCTCATCGAATTCGTATACCGGTAAGAGCTCCACGGTCGTGATGCCCAGGGTTTTGAGGTAGGGCACTTTTTCGATGAAACCTTCATAGGTTCCCGGAACGGCCACCCCACTGCCGGGGCCGGCGGTGAAGCCGCGTACATGGGTTTCATAGACAATCATTTTGTCCCAGGGGATGTTGGGAGGGCGGTCATTTCCCCAATCGAAATCCGAAGCGACGATCACCCCTTTGGGAAAAGCCTTTCCGGTATGCAGGGGGTCGCCGGGTTGCCGGATAAGGCTTTGTCCCCACTGTACCGGCCCCGCGACCGCCGGAGCATAAGGATCCAGGATGTACTGATCTTTCGGAAAGCTGTTATCCGGGCGGTCAAGACGCCACACATAACTCCATCCCGCTTTGACACCGGGGACTTCCACGCTCCATAAATCCCCGAAACGGTGCTCTTCCGGATTCAGGTGTATTTCCCGTATCGGCCGCAGGTCGGTGGGGTGTTCGAAGAGATACAAATCCAGTGTGTCCGCTTCCCGGCACCAAATTGTGAAACGGCATTGGTCACCATTGAGGAGCGGGCCCATTTTATGATAGGGGGCCAGGCTTTGGGCATAGAGATGAGTGGTGTACTTTTTCGGCATGGCTGTTATTAACCGGTTTTTTCCACATCTGTCACGTCAAACCTGTGGCAATGGTTCAGAAATACATCCGCAATTTTTCAGGATTTTTCTTTTGTTGTCTGTTGCCAAGTCAAACGGAAGGGAGTACAACTTTCATTGATCTTTGAGGTTCAGCTCTTGGGCAGGGCTTTAAAGTGGCAACCGGATCAGGTGATTCGGTCAGCATGCAACTGAACGTATATGAGGGAGACCCAACTATGGAAGATTCAATAGCCAGCGAAAAAGTTCAAATTGAACGTAAATCATTTTTCTTTGACCTACGTGAAAATCAGCGGGGGATCCTGCTGCGTATCACTGAAGAAGTGCGTGGACACCGTGATACCATCATTGTTCCGGCGACCGGGTTAAAAGATTTCAGTGAAGCCTTAAAACACATGATTGAAGTCATTGATGAAGAAGGCCTGGATCCCACGGACCCTACCTCTGATGAAGATGATTTTTATGATGATGACATTCCTCAGGACGAAGAAGATGAGGATGACGACGAAGATTCTGAAGACTATTAATCCTCAGTAAATCTGACCTGAAAACTTTCGGAAGTTCAGACAGGGCTCCGGAAGTTTTCGATTACTTACCCCGTTAAGTTATCCTATGATGCGTACCCTAGAAGCACCGGTGTTGGTTATCGGCACCGGTATAGCCGGGCTTAAAGCGGCGTTGTCCATTGCGGACCATCGACGCGTGGTCGTCACCACCAAACGAAGTTCCGACGTGTCCAGTAGTGATTGGGCACAGGGGGGGATCTCCTGTGTAATGGATCCCGAAGACAGTTTTGAAGCGCATATCGAGGATACGCTCTCCACCGGGTCCGGGCTTAGCGATGAGGATGTCGTAAAAGCCATCATTCACGGAGGACCGGAGGGAATTCGCTCCTTGGAAGAAATCGGGGTGGTGTTTGAGAAAAACGGGGCATCGACCGGAGAATATGATCTGGGCCGGGAAGGGGGGCATAGCCACCGGCGGGTCTTGCATGCCGGGGATATTACCGGGCATGAAGTGATTTTACAAATGGTCCGTGCGGCCATTGAGCATCCCAATATCCAAGTGTTGGAACATGTGATGGCCATTGATTTGGTAACCACGGGATGGTTGAAAAAGCCCGGGGTGAATACCTGTATTGGTGCCTATTTTCTGGATATCCAAAATGGAGAAGTTTTCGCGGTTCAGGCCCAACATACCGTTTTAGCCACCGGGGGCGCCTGCAAAGTTTATCAGTATACCTCCAATCCGGATGTAGCCACCGGTGACGGAATTGCCATGGCCTGGCGCGCAGGTCTGCCGGTGAAAAACATGGAAATGGTACAGTTCCATCCCACCTGTTTGTTTCACCGAAAAGCAAAATCATTTCTCATTAGTGAAGCCGTGCGCGGGGAAGGCGGAATTCTGGTGAATGAAAAAGGGGAACGCTTTGTCGAAGAGTTTGATTCCCGGGGCTCACTGGCACCCCGGGATGTGGTCGCCCGGGCGATCGACCATGAAATTAAACGGAGCGGTGCACGTTGCGTGTATTTGGATATCACCCACAAATCCGCAGAGTTTTTACAGAGCCGTTTCCCGAATATCTACCAGCGATGTCTGGAGTTGGGAATTGATATGGCGCTCGAAAAGATTCCGGTGGTGCCGGCCGCACATTATTTTTGCGGCGGGGTTGAAGCTGCAGTGGATGGCAGTACCCGGATGCCCGGTTTGCATGTGATCGGTGAAGCTGCCTGTACGGGACTGCATGGTGCAAACCGCTTGGCGAGTAACAGCTTGTTGGAAGGATTGGTTTCGGCCGGTTTGTTGGGGAAAAAATTACGTGATACCCGTGATGCTTTGGAAGTGGAAGAACCGGTGACCATTCCCGATTGGGAGCCCTACCATGCGGTTCCCAGTGACGAGGCGGTCGTGGTGGAGCATAATTGGAATGAAGTCCGGACCTGTATGTGGGACTATGTCGGAATTGTGCGTACAGACAAACGGTTGGAGCGGGCCCGTCGCCGTATTCAGAATTTACGAAACGAGATCAGGGAATACTATCTGGATTACCTGGTCACCTCCGATGTGTTGGAGCTGCGGAACCTGGCGACTATTGCGGAATTGGTGATTCGTTGTGCCCGTCGACGCAAGGAAAGCCGCGGCCTGCATTACACGCTGGATTATCCCGAACTGTTGCCGGAGGCCGAAGATACGGTAATTGATGACCCCCCCGGAGAATCGCTGAATATACTCGATAGCCGGGTGGACCATCATGGCTAGCGCCCTGGTGTTGGTGGGGCATGGAAGTTCCAAAAATCCCAACACCCGTCTTCCCCTGGATCGTATTGTGGATGCGCTGCGGCGCCGGGGATTGTATGATGAAGTCAGTTGCGGATTTCTCAAAGAAGATGAGCGCATTTGTAAAGTGCTGGCCCCGCTGAAAAGTGATCAGATTACGGTGGTTCCCTTTTTTATATCCGACGGCTATTATACCCAAAATGTCATTCCTGCCTGTTTGCAGAAAAATGACAACTTGGAGGGGGCAAGCATCCGGTATACCCGGGCCGTCGGTTCGCATCCGCTATTCGCTGATTTATGTATGAAGCATGCCAAAGCTGCGGGTTGGGAAAAGGGAGACGCCCTGGTGATCCTGGGACACGGTACCCCGAAAAATCCGGCCTCGGGGAGAAATATATATCTGCAAGCAGAACGGATTCGTCAAAAACATCCCCGCGAAGAAATTATAACCGCATTTATTGATGAAGCCCCGTTTGTGACCGACGCCTGGACGCTGTGCCGTGCAGCCCGCATCTTTATTGTGCCGCTGTTTGTCGGTGACGGTTGGCATGTCACCGAAACCATTCCGGAAGATTTGGGCTTAAAAGAGGGAAAGGCGGAGCAAGCGGGTCGAACTCTGCTAATGACCTCGGCCGTCGGCACCGATCCGGGCTTGGTGGATGTGGTGTTGAAGCTGGCGGAAGATGCAGGATGAATCCCGTTTCGGAATCCCCCATTTATTATTTATATAGCTTCTTCAAGCCGGCAGGGCACAAAAAAACCCGGAACCAAAGTTCCGGGTATTGCCGTGAAGCAGGGGATCCTAATTTACAGGACGTCCCATGCGGGCACGGGCGCTAGCGGATTTCTTCCGTTTGCGTTCACTGGGTTTTTCGTAATGGCTCCGGGCGCGTAATTCACGCATGGTGCCTTCCTTGTCCAGCAACTTTTTGAGGCGGCGCATTGCGCGGTCTACAGACTCGCCTTTTTTCAGTTTAACTTCTACTGGCATAATGTTTTCACCCCCTTGGGATCGTAAATGGTTTTAAAATAAATTGTGCTCTTCTTCGTGAAGGGACGCTCTGCTTATGGGCTGAGAGCAAGGAGTCAATCTTCTTCTGACAGGAGATTCGGTATCCGGCGCATGGTTTTGTGCATCAAAGACCATGTAGCTGCGCGGAAATCCTAGGTCGTGTAGTTCCGCGGTCCCCGCTGAAAACGGTGGGGTTTACCACGGGGACCGTGGAACTACCGCTTTTAAAAGTGCCCAAAAAGCGATGTTCGTTGCCTTACAGCGTCTTTTGCTCTCCAGTATGGCTGGAGGTGCGGAGTTGGGTGGCATGGCAATAGGCGATGGCCAGTGCGTCGGCAGCATCGTTTTGGGGCACTTCTTTGAGCCCAAAGAGATTTTTGATCATTATGGCCACTTGGCTTTTGTCGGCCGCGCCGCTGCCCACCACGCCTTGTTTGACTTTCCTGGGAGCGTATTCGTAGACGGGAAGGCCCGCGGACGCGCAGGTACAGATTACGGTTCCCCTGGCTTCACCCAGAATAAATGCGGTTTTGATGTTTTTGCAGAAGAAAATACCTTCGATTGCAACCGTGTCGGGTTTTTCTTTGACGATCACGTCGGCAATCTGTTCCTGCAATTGAACCAGACATTGGCTGCGGGGCCAGGAAGCGGGGGCGTGAATGCGCCCGTAGGTGACCGCCTGATGCCGGATGCCGTCGGATTGGATCACCGCCACGCCCGTGGAGCGTAGCGACGTGTCAATTCCAAGAATGCGAAGGGGTGGGGGCATGGGATATTTTCTTAAACCTAATCCTACGCGTAATCGAACAAAATTTCATCCTTTACGAAGTGGATTTGGATTTCAATGATCCAACCGACCTCCAACCTCCGACCTCCGTCTTCCGACTTCCGACCTCCGACCTCTACTCTTCCCCCAGTTGATCCGCGATTTCGTCGGGCACATCCATGTTGGTGTAGACGTTTTGAACGTCATCGAGGTCTTCGAGGGCTTCGATGAATCCCATCACTTTCCGGACTTTTTCGACATCAGTCATTTCAAAAAGCAGATCGGGAACCAGGGTGATTTCGGAATCAATGGCTTTGAACTCCGCCTGTTCCAGCGCATCGCTGATCTCTGGATAATTGGAAGGGTCGCAATTGACCACAAAGCTTTCGCCCTGATCCTCAATATCATCCGCACCCGCTTCCAGGGCGGCCATCATGAGTTCTTCTTCGTCGGTGTCCTCTTTGGAGAAGGTGATCAAGCCTCTGCGCTGAAAGGAACGGCTGACGCTTCCACTTTGGCCCAGGTTATTATTGGCTTTGTTGAAGCAGTGGCGCACTTCTGCGGCGGTACGGTTTTTATTTTCGGTGAGGCATTTTACAATGATGCCTACGCCTTCGGAATAGCCTTCGTACACAATCTCATCAAAGGTGATGCCATCCTGACCTTCACCGGTGCCTTTTTTGATGGCGCGTTCAATGTTGTCTGCCGGCATATTGACGGCACGTGCTTTTGCCAGCAGGGGGCGTAACGAAATATT
This sequence comes from uncultured Verrucomicrobiota bacterium, assembly GCA_937127435.1. GTDB lineage: Bacteria > Verrucomicrobiota > Kiritimatiellia > SS1-B-03-39 > UBA6053 > UBA6053. The sequence continues at coordinate 93,926 of CAKZLZ010000186.1, forward strand.
TGCCGCGGGGTCACCACCACCCATGCGGGCGACTACGGTGATTTCTTTGGCGATTTTACTGAATGCTTTACCTCTTTTGGCATCCACCGCAGCTTTCTTGTGCTTGATGTTTGCCCATTTGCTATGTCCGGCCATGATGTTTAGGGAGTTGGAAGTTAGGAGTTGGGATTTAAAGTAAATTTCTTATTCGAACTTATTTCTTTTTTGCCGTGGTTTTCTTTTTCGCGCTCGTCTTTTTCTTCGCCGTGCTTTTCTTTTTGGCTGCGGCTTTTTTCTTCGCAGGAGCTCTACGGGGTTTTGAAGGATCACGCAAGCCCAAGGATTCCCATACTTCATCGTAGCCGGGGATCTGTTCCGAGTAACGGCCAATCATGGTTTTCATGGCACCGCGTTGACGGGGGCTTAAAGATTTTTTCACCGCAAACTGCTCGGTCAGCGATTCAGCAAACTCTTTGTCGTCCCAGGTTTTGCGTCCGCGAACCGTGGGTTCGTTGAAGGTGGTGACATGTTTTAAGAGTTCCAGCAAGGGACCGCTTTCATTGTCTTCTTCCACTTTGTCATTGATGCCCAGGGTAGGGGCAATGGTTTCGAAGTCCGGTATCTGCACCGCGTATTTGGTGACAAGACGGTCCAGGTATTTGATCTGATTTTCGGTCAGACGGCGTTTGCCATCGACCTGTTCTTTCAGGCTGCCGAGGAATTCTTTGTCATCATAGGTTTTCTTTCCGACCTTACGGGCAGGTGCAAACTCGATGTTGGCCATGAGCTCAAATTTCTTCAGGGTTTCTTCCCGCGGAGGCTGATTGGCTTCGGCTTCTTTCGCAATCAATTCTGTGAGCTTGAGCTCTTCGGCTTTCTCTTCGGTGAGGGAAGGGATCACTTTGAAGTAACGGGCCACGACCTTTTTCAAGTTGTCCTGTTGACGGTCGGTGATGGCTTCCCCGGCTTCCACATGTTCGCGCATCTCCTCAACAAAGGTTTTGTCGTAATAGGTTTTCTTGCCGCGTTTCACCGGAGGATTGTATTCGGGAACTTCATCACAAAGATCGAGCAAGGTTTTCAGTTCTTCGACATCGATATTCGCAAACTTGGCTTCTTCAATCCAGACGCCCAGTTTTCCGTGGAAATCTTTCATCATTTCCGTCCAGCCCATTTTCCCTTCTTCGATTTCGTCGAGGGTTTCTTCCATTTTCGCAGTGAAATCCACTTCGAATAAATGGGGGAGGCGGCCTACCAGAAAGTCATGAACTTCCATTCCGGCGGTGGTGGGGCGCAAACTGCGGCTTTCCCGGTCCACGTATTCACGGCTGTAAAGGGTGGAGACAATCGACGCATAGGTGGAAGGACGGCCGACGCCGTTTTCTTCCAAAGATTTGATCAGGGAGGCTTCACTGAAGCGTTTCGGAGGCTGGGTTTGTTTTTCTTCACTCAACCATTCAACCAACTCGATTTTTTCACCTTCGACCAAAGGAGGAAGCTTGCCGCTTTCCTCTTCGTTGTCATCTTCTTCCAGGCCTGTTCCCCAGGCGGCCATAAAGCCGGGGAAGACCACTTCGGAAGCGGAGGCCCGGAACAGGTACTCATGTTTCGGTGCCAGGGTTTCACCGCTTACGGCATCAAATTCCACGGTCAGGCGTTTGATGTTGGCGGGAGCCATTTGACAGGCCATGGTACGTTTCCAAATCAGGGAATAGAGTTTCAGCTCCTGGGCGTCCAAAACGTGTTTTACGTCGTCCGGGGTCAGGGACAAATCGGTGGGGCGAATGGCTTCATGCGCCTCTTGTGCGCCACCTTTGCTGCTGAAGAAATTGGGTTTTTCCGGAAGATATTCCGCCCCAAAGGTTTTTTCAATGCATTCACGGGTCTGGGCAATGGCTTCGGGGGCCAAATGCACGGAGTCGGTACGCATGTAGGTGATAAGACCGGAAGTGCCTTCGCCGTTTTTCAGATCCACACCTTCATAGAGCTTCTGGGCAATTCCCATGGTGCGGTTCGGTTGAAATCCGAAAGCACTGGATGCGGCCTGTTGCAAGGTAGAGGTGATGAACGGGGCTTTGGAGCGGCGTTTCTGGTGTTGGGTGGCGATGGACTGCACTTTGAGGTTACAGTTGGCCAGTTCCTGTTCAATTTCCTTGGCCAGAGCTGCGTCGCGCACTTCGCCTTTTTCGCCGTCGACCCGAACCAACTTGATTTCAAAGCGGTCTTTGGGATCTACAAATTTGCGGACATTGGCCCCGAAGATCCAAAAAGTTTCGGGGATGAATTTCAAAATTTCTTTTTCGCGTTCGCAGACCAGGCGCAGGGCCACGGTTTGCACCCGACCGGCACTGGAACCGCCACGGATGCGGCGCCAGAGCAGGGGAGACACTTGGTATCCGACCAAACGGTCGAGAACCCGGCGGGCCTGCTGGGCATCCACTTTATGGAGATCCAATTCGGTGGGGGTCGCAAAGGCTTTTTGAATGGCGGCTTTGGTGATCTGATTGTAGGTGACGCGGGTATACTGTTCGTCTTCCTTCATCATGGAGGAGAGCAGTTCCTTTAAATGCCAGGCGATGGCTTCCCCTTCACGGTCGGGGTCGGGCGCGAGAATGACGTCGTCACATTTTTTGGCGGCATCCTTCAGTTCTTTGATCACTTTGGATTTGTCGCGTGAATTCACGTACTGCGGTTTGAAGTTATCTTCCGGATCCACACCCAGTTTGCTTTTGGGTAGATCCCGGACATGGCCCATGGAGGCTTTCACTATATAGTCTTTGCCCAAAAATTTGTTAATCGTTTTCGCTTTCGCGGGTGATTCCACAATAACCAGATGCTTTACCATAAAAAATTCCTTATAAAATTTGGGGTTGCCTCCCCGAAGAGCGCAGGAACATAGTGCAAGTTTACAAAATGCTCAAGGCGTAATTTGATTCCCTTTCGCCCCCCCTTTAGGGGGGATTTCTCCTTTTCAGCCCCTGGAATCCCTTTTCAGCCCCGTTTTCCCCCTGTGGAAGCGCCATTGAAAGCGCAGCTTGCCCGTTGAGCCGGCCCTTTTTCTTCATATGACCGAGAGGGGTGAAGTCTGTTATCCTTATGGGGCAGTGCGGGTATTGGAAAGGGCTCTATCGATGACAGGCGTTGAAGATGCCCCACAAAAGTGTTTAAAGGGATCTCTGAATAGACTATAAATCAATTAAAGTTAATTCCGGCCGGATTCTGTTCGAAGATCCCCCTTTTCGGGTTGTTCTTCGTATCCGGAGAGGTACTTGTTGTAACATGAAACTCTCCAAAAGAATGGACGAACAAATTGCGCCGATCAGCTTCACTGTAGTATTCCATTCGGTTGTGCATCTGCTCGGTATTTTCACCATTCTTATGTGGCCTAATTCCTGGAAACTCGGATCTTTCTCTCAATCAGCATCCGCCCCACCATTCTCCCTCATTCTCTGGATTTCTATATGCAGTCTTGTTTGGACCTCCCTTCGTCTTTTTGCCTGTCGGCCAGTAAAATCGCCCGTATTCATCCTGATTCTCATTCCCATGTGCATCTCTGAAGGAACAATAAAATACGCTAACACCGTCATTAAATGCACGGATGCAGGCTATGAAATGCTTGAGGAGGATCTTCGCCTAGTCACTGAAAGAATTCAAGAACTCAAAGACCAACCCCACAGAGCAAGGTGGGAAATTGAATACCGAGATCAACTTGTTGAAGAACTTCGATGAATCAACATCAGGAATCGCTTGATACAACAATGCGTCTAAGCGAACCGCGAGTACGCGGTCCGCTTGACTTGAGAGTTGAACCCGAAATGAAACGGAGAATAATAATAGCTTTAATTTTACTTGCAGCCTACCCGACAGCAGTGGCATGTATTTCCTTCCTCGAAGGAATCGACAACTTGGAATGGTCATCGACCATAATGACAATTCGCCTTCTTACTGGTATTGCTTCCTTCTGGGGACTGTCCATGTTTGTTGGGGAGTACCAATCAAGAAAGCAGATAAAGAAGCATGAAAAAAAGTTCAACCATAAGGCCAACTGAACCTCGTACCTCGGTCCAGTTGCCTAGACGTTGAGTGACTAAATGAAAAATCTAAAAATGAAGACCGTACTTCTACTGCTATGCATGTTATCACTGACGGGCTGTCAGGCTGTGCGAGTCGGTCAAGATATCCAACTGAGGTCGGCAATTGTGGACACCCGGGAAAGCTTGGATTCGTTCCCAAGTGAGCTTGAGGGGTTTAAACGTATATACTGGGGTGAATTGCCGCTTCAGGCAACACAGATACTCAACCCTTCTGAGAGTTACGTTGCATGGTATACAACCCCGGACAATAAATTGGTTAATATTATCATGCTTTACTGGGAGCCAGAGGAAAACGAAGATGTTGAGGGCGGTAAACGCCCTGTTTCACCGGATCAAGCTTTCCGTGAGGCAGGTTGGAAACAGGAAAAAAAGTTTGATGTTCCCGAAGGTTTGAAAACGAATCAAGAGATTGTCTATGCACGTATTTATTCTAAGGATCATTTACGCCAGACCGTACTATTTTGGTATAACGAGGACCCGAAAGAGAGCAAAAAACAGCCCAGATATTCTGTTGGAATTTACGTTACAGAGCAGGGGACCCTGGAAGAGGATATCCAGTTTACAACTAACTTCGCTCATGAACTTCGAAAACACCTTGAACCCTTTGGACTGATGATCCCTCAGGAAACCGAAGCTCCTTGATCGTGTTTATTTAAATGTTTAACGAATGGGTCTACCTAAAATACAACACTCGTCACCCAATACAAATTACTCATCAATTAATAAAAAACAACCACACACCCGACCGACTCTGCTGACGCGGATGTCAGCTAACCGTTCAGTGAGAGATATGAAACAATTCAAGAAGACACTCGGTGCATCAGTGCTAAATGCGGTGGCAGTCGCCGTCCTGTACTACATCGTTGCCGCATCACTTCACGTGGTCACGAAGCAGTTTCTCGACAAAATCAACTTCAGCTCCATTGTGACCTTCGTGGCTTGCCTTGGCCTTCTCGGTGCTCTCAGCAGGTTCGAAGCACGAAGATGCGGCCTCACTTTCGTTGCCGTCATGGCAACGTCAATCGCAATTCTCGTGATCGTCGGCATGGGCATGGCTCATGCAATCAACATGATCGCGGGTGGAATCGGATGAAGAAATCACAGAACCAGCAGGTGAAGCTATGATGAAGAACAAAGATAAGCTGATCGAAGTTACGATTTTTGGACTTCTCATTGTCGCCATATTTTGGTCGATCCTCGCAAGCGCCCTTACGCTTCAAATCTACCTTCCGGACTTTACATATGAAGGTGATGGGATACCGCATTTCGACCTGATGACCGAAATTGACTGCATAACCTCTTCACTCAATTACGCACTCCCAATCGCAATTTGCACAATGATTTTTGGAGTGTTCCTGAATATTCGGAACAAACAACCAATTGGTTTCATGTGGATTTTAGCAATCATATTTTTAGCAACACTCCTGCCTGCGATCCCGTTAATGATACATTTCGATAGGCTCCACGGGGAGAGTATAAATATATGGGCGAACCATGTCTGGTGGATTCCCGTAAAACAATAAAACACAACAATGCGTCAAAGTGACCGAGCGTACTCGGTCCGCTTAACTTGGACGTTGTCTTATACCAGGATAAATGAAAAGCCCCATATCTTCGGTTGAAATCAAATTGCTAATCAAACGAATGGGTTGTATTCTGAGTTTATGAAGCCCAAGGTTTATCTTGAGACAACGATTGTCAGTTATTACACAGGTCGGCCAACCCGTGACTTGCTCATAGCTGCACGGCAAGAGGAAACGCGTGCTCTATGGCCTCGTCTTACTTCGGATTTTGATACCTATATCTCAGCTTTAGTTCTTGAAGAGTCCAGCGTAGGGAATCCAGATTTTGTTAAAAAAAGAAAATCCGTGGTTCAACCTTTTCCTGCTCTGGAGACAACTGATGAAGCCAAAGCTCTGGCGGTTCAATTGCTGCAAGCTAAAGCCATTCCTGATCCTTATCCGGAAGATGCGCTTCATATTGCCATTGCCGCTGTAAACGGCATCGACATCATTCTAAGCTTAAATTTTAAACATATAAACAATCCCCTGCAATTCGGAAAAATTCGTAAAACTGTAGAATCAATGGGCTATCAATGCCCGGAAATATGTTCGCCAGAGCAATTATTGGAGAATGAAGATGACTGATCCTATCGTAGAAGAGGTGCGTGAAGCCCGAATGGCACACACCCTGAAATTCAAGGGTGACCTGAATCTGATTTGTGAAGATTTGAAACGCATCCAGAAAGAAAGTGGTCATAAATTCGTTCGACTGGAACCGAAACGCATACAGACAACAATACAAACCCAGTGAACTCGGCAAGCCTCGTCACTGATTTGGGACGTTGTGCAGAAATGAGTGAAATAAAAAAGAATATATTCCGTGGCTTAGCAGCAGTAGCGATTGTCGGTGTCGTCTATTTGTTTGGCATGAAAATTAGGGCGAATGCTGAGGTTCCTCATCGGGATCATCTCGCGGCCATTTTCAACGAAGAGTTTCCTGAAAGTTTTGAGTTACTAACTTGGGATGAAAAGGACTCTTTCTGGAGAATCGATTTTAAGGCAGAGCTGACGGAGTTCGAGCAGTATTTATCTAAGAGCAGGTATAGGGGTCTTGAGATTCGAACAGTCCCAGTTAAGCTCAACCATTTCGATGAAAGTAAAGAGTTGGAAATAAAAATACGGATACAAAAAGAAGAGGTTCATGTTGAAATGTTGGAGAGGCAAAAATGACCCAGCATAACAATAGGTTCTACTCAATGGCTATTCATCGCGCTGCTCTTCGCAACCACGAGTAAGCCTAGACGTTCACCTTAGGAGAAAATGAAATATCTAATCATAGCCGTTTTCATCATTGTTGTCGCATTGGTCATGAAGCTATTTAGAGGAAAAGGCACACCTGACAGCGATTCGGACCAAGTGGAGCGCGCCCCTGCTGAACGTTCGTCTGAAGAATCCGCCCCAGCCAAGACCGTATCACGGGAAGTGACGTTTATGCTTTCAGAAGATCGAAAGGCGACTTGTGGTGATAAAAACATCCTCCTGCCACGGGGAACTGAGGTAAGTGGCACGCTCAGGCTGGAGACTTTCGATGGGCCTCTGGGCATACGGGAATACGACAATGCCAGCTTTCTGCGGGCGGATTTCGCTTTCACACACGACGGCCAAATCTATCAGTACTCCGGCATCATCTCCCCATGGGATCTCTGGGCGCCGAATGGCACAGGTGTCGCCAAGGAGCAGTCTGGGTTCAGGGACGAAACGGGACAACTTGATGGAATGATGGACGGACGAGATGATTGGGAATACATACTTCCAGACGGGAGCACGCATTCAAACCGGCTGAAGTACACTTCATGTCATTTTTGGGTTATGGTGAAGCCATCGGCCCTCGATGTGAAATGCAAATATTACGTCCATAATTCTAATATCGCTGATTACGTGACCATATTCTATTCGCGCTCACTTGCTGACCTTTTGTTGCTCAAGGACACCAGCGTCTTCAACGATGCAGAGGGGAAGCCCGAAGACTACAGTTTACATGACGGAGAAACCATCACACTTAAAAAATTATAAGAGAGTAAAAGCCTGGTGAGAACGCTTCGCGTTTCACGCCCTAAACGTTGGCTGACGAAAACAGAGCCAATGTAGCGGACGGGTTTGATTTCTTGCAGGATGCCTTGTGTAGTATTCTGTTTTGATACCTGTATCAGGTGTGGATTGTGGTATAAAAAAAGCAACCGGCAGGGCCGGTTGCTGTTATCATTTTCAGTGTTTTCTGAGGGTTTCTCGGAAAAGGTTAAAAGTTATGGACCTTCATAAATACGGATATCCGAAAAGATGATATCGATATCTTCTCCGGCATCATCATCACCGACAAATGTCAGGTAAGACATATTGCCTGTGAAATATGTGCCGATGGGGATGGTGTAGGCGACGGGGCCTGATCCTGCGACATAGATATTACTTAGAGGTTTGAAGTGGGCGTGTGACTGACTGCCTGCAAATTTTACATGTGTAGCATCGTCGTTATAATCATCATCGGAGTCGAAGCCGATGCAGGTCAGTTCACCGACGTCTGTCGCATTCACGGTCACTTCTATGATGGTATTTGCAGTAACGTTGTAGGTAAATGCATATTTCCGCCATGTATTTCCGGTAAGGTGTATGGCCGTGTTTGAGGATTCCAGGGTCATGCCGCCTACGCCAGATTGATTGCTGTAGTCTGAGAAATTACTGGCATCAAATTCCATTACGGATTCTGCTTCATAGATGCGGATATCCGAGAAGATGACATCAATATTTTCTCCGCCGTCATCATCACCGACAAATGTCAGGTAAGACATATTGCCCGTGAAAAAAGTACCCACGGGGATCACATAGGTGACCGGACCTGATCCAGCGACATAGGTATTGCCGACTGGTTTGAAGTGGGCGTGTGACTGACTGCCTGCAAATTTTATATTTGTAGCGCTGGTGTTATAATCATTATCTGAGTCGAAGCCGATACAGGTCAGCTCTCCAACGTCAGTAGCATTCACGGTCACTTCTATCATAGTGTTTGCAGTGACGGTATAGGGGAAAGCATATTTCCGCCAAGTGTTCCCGGTGAGGTGAATGGCGGTGTTAGAGGATTCCAGGGTCATTCCACCTACACCAGATTGATTGGTATAGTCTGAGAAATTACTGGGATCAAACACCATTACTTCCTCCGCTTCATAGATGCGTATATTCGAGAAAGTGACGTCAGCACTCGCATTGCCATCATCATCACCGATAAAGGTCAGATAAGACATGTTGCCCGTGAAAAATGTACCAATGGGAATCAGATAAGTTACCGGGCCTGAGCCTGCACTGTACTGATTGTCTACCCGGGGGAAAGATGAATGGGTATGTGCTCCCCCAAGTTGAACGTTTGTGACTGATGTCCCATAATCGTTATCGCTATCAAATCCGATGCAAGTCAGTTCACCGAGATCCGAAGCGTCCAGGGTTACTTCCAGCATGGTTTTGGCGGTCACGTTGTAGGCGTAGGCGTATTTTCTCCAGTAATTGCCTGTGAGATGAATTGCGGTGTTTGAGGCTTCAAGGCTCATATTTCCGGATCCGGTTTGGTTGCTGTAGTCCGAAAACTCACTGGGGTTAAAGACCAGGATGCCTTCGGGTGACGGATCATCGGGATTAACGTAATCGAGATTTTCGTCTCCATAGACTGAAACGGGAATAGAGAATCCGTTCTCGAATTTAATAACGAAGGCGCCCCGTACCAGACCATCCACAGCATTTGTATTGTAGGATTTTGGTGTGCGTTGGGCTGCAATGGAGGTGTCGATGGAAACTGAAAGTGCCAGCGATCCACTTGCCGGGATAGTGCCGGTTGCAGGGGTTACCTGAATCCAGTCATGGCCATCGGTACGCAAGATCTTATAACCGATACTGGCAGCGGGGTTGATGATGGTTACGGTTTCAGATGACGCATCTCCTCCGGGATTGTATTCAAGATTCACTTTTTGACGACTTGCCCGTTGTGGAATAGGGCGGTGGGGAAGCATGGTGTCCGCCCCGACTTCGAATGCACCGATATCCGGCGCGCTGCCGATGTAGCCGTCGCTGAAGTTGGGGATGATTTGCCCATCGTCAACGCCGACACTTCCAGGAGTTAGTTGGAAATTTGCGGCTTCGGGGTCTTCAAACACAGTTTGTTGGATAAAGAAGCCATTGGCTTCTTGACCCGGGGCCGCAATAATGACGCCGCCACTTGTTCGCGCTGTGTTGGCGATAATATCATAATCGTAATCACTCAAAGGATCCTGGTGTGCATCGTTTATGCCGTATCTCCCACCTGACCAATCGGTGAAGGTTTGAAAAATATTATTCCGGGTGATCGCGCGGTATTTTTTACCTGTCCCGCCTATCCCTACAGACTTTGTATAACTGGTGTTGTTAAATGCAATGAAGGCCGGAAGTTCGCCTGTTGTAAGCTTACCATTATCCCCTGCTTTAATCGTGGCATTATATTTGCCCCGGATTCCTACCATATTCACAAAAAGATTTTTATAAATGTAGGAGGGACCCTTCCAGGGTGGGGCGATACTTACACCGCAAACGGTTCCTTCTATTTTGTTTTGAAAGAACTTCACATTGCTTTGTCCGCCATCGAGTTCGGCACCATCATCATTTCCGAAGGCCAGGTAATTTCCGTATATATCACTATCCCGGGCAAAGGCACCTGCGGAACTTCCGTTATTCTGCCCTTCAATGACATCATTCCATCTCTTGGCATCGCTGCCGATAAAATCGTTGTAGCGAACCACAATTCTCCCGCTATGGATGCTGTTTACATGGTTGCCATAGGCGAAAAAAGCATTGGGTCCTGAGGGGTGTGTCCCGCCGCCGCCATCCTGCCATGAATTGGCTGTGGAACGGGGATCATGGACAAAGCAGCGTTCGACTAAAATGCTTCCACTTCGATTCAAGGCGATGGCGCTGTCGTAATTTATAACGTCATTGGTGCCGACTTCGTACCATAGCCCGTCACTTCGCTGTGTGGCTTCGGGTTGCCGTCCCCAGCCTGCAATATCACAATTGATGATGCGTATATGACGGCTGCCAAAGCCTCTGATGCCATTCTTTCTGCCACCTCGAATGATGAGATTTTCTAAAATGATATAGCTTTTGAACTCGGTGATCTCTATCGCATTGTCAAACAGATACTCGGCATCGATTACGGTGCTGCCGTCGCCGACAATTTTGACCCACCCTGAAGCACTTCCGCCGGAGGTGATTTTCAATTGCTTGCTCACAGTTGGGTCGTAAATATTTGCAATCTGATGTTCTACGGCAATGGGCAGATTTTCTGTTTTGGTCCAGGTGGAAAAGCTCGTTTCTTCCTGGGCATCTAAAACGCCATTCACATAAAAGCTCACGCGCACATCATAATCGGTTTCTTCTTCAAGATTTACGATGCTGCCTGCAAAAAGATCTTCACGGGGATCCCAAATCAAACCATAAGCCTCTTTCCAGATTCCGGACGCGCTTTCTTTGTATTCCACTTCTACAGTTGCATTCGCGTTCGGGTAATCTGTCGCGATGCCGCAGGTTTCCAGAAGCGGGGTGGGGGTGATGGTGAAGGAAACCATACTCATCGCCATGGGCGGTGGATTTGATTCGGTCGCCGCTTGGCTCTCGGAGGGAGCGTCGCTGAACGTAGATGGGCTTGAGGTGTTTTCGGTCAAAGCCAAGTTTTGGATAACGGGGGCATCGTCAGAAGTTTCAAGTTGCTGAGAAGCGAGTGAAGGATTGGCAATCACATCCTGATCGGCATTAACGACCTGATACAACCGCATGGATACGGATTGGGGGTGTGGACGGTTCTCGCTTCCTGCATCTTCAATTTGAAAGATGCTGTCAGGATATACAGGGCTCTCTTGCGTGAGCAGGGTCCATTCTCCTGCGCTATCCACACCTTGAGGAAATGTGGCGTCTTGATAATAGATATTTACCTGTGAGTCTTGGCTGCCGTCTGTTTCAATGGTTAAAACCACGGTTTCATCTTCAGCATTATAAGCCACGTTGCGGACGGCAGGGAGAGCCGCCGCATCAAATGCCTGGGGGGGAATTCCTTCCGCCAGAAATTCTTGAGACGCTTGGGATAAATACCAATAGGTATAGCCCGGTTGCAGAAAAGGTTGTTCACCTGAAAGCATTGTGCTTTCCCAAAAACGGTTGATGCCGCTTAAACGTAACCAGCTCATGAGATCATTGTCAGAGCTGAAAAGTTTATCCGCATTGGCTTCAATGGTACTTGCGGTGCCTTTAAGATCCCAGTCCCAAGCTGTTAGATCGGAAAGCATGGGCATGGGAGCGGCAATCATGTTCAGGCCGGGAGCGATATGTTGGGTGAGTGGCTCAGCAGACAAATGCCCGGTTAAGGAAAGTTTCCAGTCTCCGGGAGCATGAGATTTCGCCAAAAATGCTTCGGCTTTTTTTAATAGAATTTCGTCACCTTGCCATCCGGATTCGGTGAGATAAGATTTAGTACGCCATTGTTGTCCGCTGGCATCCCATTGGAACAACGAAAGACCTGAGCTAGTGACTAAGTCAGTAAATTCAGTTTCAGGGTTCGAACTGGAAGGAATAAAAGGAATGGGGAAAAATGAATTTTCCTGATCTGAGATCTGCACCGTTTGAATCAGGCCGGGGGGTGGAAGTTCTGGATGAGCGATTCGGGGTAGAAGCAGGGTGAAAGCGATAATTTTCAATAATATGTTGTAAACACAGTGTTTTTGTAAGTATTTCTTCATGATGGGGTCTCCTGCATTTCTGTTTTATCGATCACGTCATTTCTCATGGGCTGAGAGTTGAAACTTGTGTGATCTCTATGCTTGTGCTCATTTATGGGTTTTAAAGGTTACAAGTTCGGGAAAGGATTTCTGCGGGGTAAAGGGGAACTTGATAAGGTTAATTGAAATCTGTAACGCTGACTATGTCAATGGAAAATTTGAAAATAACTAAAAAAACTTTTTTTTGTGTGTACAGGAAGGGGTCTGAGTCCGTGGGGGACTTCCCTGCCCGAAGATTTTTTGAATAAATCAACAGGCTCTTCCGGCGGTTCTGCCGGATGTCTTCAGGGATCCGGTTTCAGAACCTAAGGTTCCGCGAACCCCTCGCGTGAACGCTTGGGAAGAACCATCTAAAGATGGAACTCTGAACATTCCCTCCGGTTTAGTGCGGGTTTCGGGTTCGGAGTCCCGACTTCAGGCGGTTCTGCCGGATGCCTTCAGGGATCCGGTTTCAGAACCTAAGGTTCTGCGTACCCCTCGCGTGAACGCTTGGGGAGAACCATCTAAAGATGGGACTATGAACATTCCCTCCGGTTTAGTGCGGGTTTCGGGTTCGGAGTCCCGACTTCAGACGGTTCTGCCGGATGCCTTCAGGGATCCGGTTTCAGAACCCGGGTTCCGCGAACCCCTCGCGTGAACGCTTCGGGAGAACCATCTGAAGATGGAACTCTGAACATTCCCTCCGGTTTAGTGAGGGAACCGCCGTTGCGGATATCCTCCGGATGAGCTGCGAATGGGTTCAAGGTCTTAGATTAAACTCTGATCTTCAATCGTCTCTGGGTATGGATCTCTTCTGAGCAGCCAAATCAATCGCAGGGACATGGATGTGGCGGCGATGGTCAGTCCGGTGGCCAATCCGGTCCAGAATCCTCTGACGCCCCATTGGAGTCCAAAGCCCATCCAGACGCCAAAAGGAAAGGAGATAAGCCAATACCCCACAAAGCAAAGCAGGGTGGGGATTTTGACATCTTTCATGGCCCGCAGAGCCCCGACACTTACCACTTGGATGCCGTCGAAGAGTTGGAAAATTCCCACAATAGAGAGCAGGGATACGGCAAGGGCGATCAGTTCAGGGTCTGGATTAAAAGCGCGCGCAATCATGGTACCCATGCTGAGATATAGGATGGCGAAGGTTCCCATAATGAGAAGGGTTAAGCCTTGCGCACCTGCGACAATGTGGCGGGCGCGGTCGATGGCTTGTGCACCCAGGGCGTGGCCCACCCGGATGCTGACCGCGTTGGAAAGCCCCATGGGAATCATATAAGTGGTGGTGGCACAGGTGAGGGCAATTTGGTGGGCGGCCAAAGGAAGGCTTCCCAGTTGGCCAATCAGAATGGCGCTGGCGGAGAAGGCGCCAAATTCCATCAGCATTTGCGCGGAAATGGGGGTGGCGAGACGCAAAAGGCTTTTGCACTCGCGCCGGTCAAAGGATAGACCTTTGAGGGTAAGGGTGGGGGTGGTGCGGAAAAGGAAATTGCCCAGAGCCAGCAAGGTGAGGATTCGGGCAATAAAGGTTGCCAAACCCGCGCCTTCCAGTTCCATGCGGGGAAAACCCCAATGGCCGAAGATCAACAGGGCGTTGAGTCCTATATTGAGCGCCACCCCCGCGATTTGCACCCAGAAAACACCCCAGGGACGGTTTTGGGCTTCTGCATAGGATTTAAAGATCATGATGGGCATCATGAAGGCCATGGAGGGGGCGATCCATTTGAGATATTGGGGAAAGATGGCCAGGACTTCTGTCGGCTGTTTCAGCAGATATAAGGCGGGCATGCTGCTTTGCATTCCCAACCAAACCAGGCCTCCCAGAATTAAACTTAGGATGATGCCGTGCAGCAATATGGCTTCGCCACCGGTTTCCTGTCCAGAGCCGTGTTGATGGGAGACCTGGACCGAAACCGCGATGGCCAAGCCTACACCCAGTACAAAAACCAAATGAATGAGAATATTCATCAGCGCGACCCCGGCCAGCTCCACCGTGCCCAGCTGTCCCACCATGAGGGTATCGGTCAGGCCGAGAAGCATTTGACTCAAGTGACTGACAATAATGGGAAAGGCCAGTTTGAGGGTATGTTTATTTTCGTGGAGGATGGATTGCATAAGCAAAAACCCGTCTTGAGAGAGACGGGTTACTATAAGGGTTCAAGCCGGTTACGTTAGAGGATAAAAGGGCGGTTTCAAGGTGAAATCTTCAGGGACTTCCTCATTTTCCCCCAGGCGTTGGGTTTCGTTATTAAATTTCAAAATCATTCACCATAATGGTGGCCTTCTATATTGAGCATTAAAAAAATCGGGAATGTCTTCCTGTATAAATAACGGGTTGGGAGCCCGGATTTTGCTCTTAAGTTTATCGGGTTAATCAAAAAGGTAGTAATAAAATCAAAAAATATATATTGATATCGAATGTTTGGCATGTATAACAAACGAATGACAAAACATCTTCTGTATTATATATGTGTATCTGTTGGTCTGCCTTTCATGGGTTTTGCCGATGGAATTGTTTCTTTAGGCAGTGCGGTTACTGAAATTATTGTCGCCCTGGACGCGGAAGAGCGTTTGGTCGGTATTGATGATTCCAGTGTGCTTTCCCAGGAGCTTTCTCAACTGCCTCAAGTCGGATATTATCGAATGGTGTCGGCCGAAGGGGTATTATCCGTTCAGCCCGGCATGATCATCAGCAGTGAGGATGCGGGTCCGCCGGAAGCGCTTAAAAAAATCAAAAACAGTGGCGTAACGGTGATTCAGGTCCCTGCCGAAAAAACCTTGGCGGGTACGGTCAATCGAATTCGGTCGATTGGCAAAGCTCTGGAAGCCGGGGAGGCTGCGGAGTCATTGCTGAAGCCGGTTGAAGAAAGGATGCAGGATCCGCTGAAACCCTTGGCGCCTGAACCAAAGGTCTTGTTTATCTATGCCCGTGGGGGAGGGGCCCCCAATGTATCAGGAACCGGAACCGGGGCCGATGAGATGATTCGTCTGGCCGGGGCAAAAAATGCGGTGGACGGTTTTAAAGGGTACCGGCCGCTGACACCTGAGGCATTGGTGACCTGCCAGCCGGATGTGCTGCTGATGACCCGACAGGGCTTGGATGCCATGGGGGGCGAAAAAGCGTTGTGGACCTTACCGGGGATGCAGAACACCCCGGCCGGGAAACATAGCCGTATTGTGGTCATGGATGAGGTTTTGCTTTTGGGATTCGGCCCCCGGGTTGTGGATGCCATTGATCAATTAAACGCGGCGCTGAAAGTAGAAAAATGAAAGAGATGACCGCCCCGCAGCTTAAACTTTGGTGGATCTTGATCCCGCTTTTGGTAGGGACCTTGTTTCTCTCCCTTTCCGTGGGGGCGTATCCATTGTCTTTGCAGAAGGTGGCGGACATTATGGGCCGGTTGATTTTTCAAGGACCGCAACCGGATATTGATGCCGCGGTTTTGTTGTCCATTCGGCTTCCCCGGGTTCTGTTCGGGGCAATTGCCGGCGCAGGTCTGGCTTTGGGTGGTGTCTGCATGCAGACGCTGTTTCGAAATCCGTTGGCGGATCCTGGATTGATGGGGCTGTCCAGCGGGGCTGCGTTGGCCGCGGCCACGGTGACCTTGTTTGCTTCATCTGTCCCTTCGCTACTCGCAAATCCTTTCGCTTTGCCTCTGGCGGCCTTTGCCGGGGGACTGGGGATTACGGCCCTGGTTTACCGGGTCTCAAATCAGGGAGGACATTTGCGGGTGGACGCCATGTTACTGATGGGAATTGCGATGAACGCACTTTGTGGTGCACTTATTGGCTTGTTGCTGGTGATGGCGGATGACGCGCAACTTCGAAACATCACTTTTTGGAGTTTTGGAAGTTTGGGCCGGGCTGATCTTAAATCCACCCTGATCCTTATCGGCATTATGGTTCTCCCGATTTGGGGGATCTGGCGTCAACGGGAGGCCATGAATGTTTTGCTGATGGGGGAAGCGGATGCGTCGAGTATGGGGGTTCGTGTAGAGCGTCTGAAATTTTATTTGGTTACGCTTTCCTGTCTTTTGGTGGGGTTGGTGGTGGCGATGGCGGGATTGATTGGATTTGTGGGCTTGGTGATTCCCCATATTGCCCGGTTGCTGTTTGGGGTTTCCCATCAAACGCTGGTGCCGGCCTCCGTACTCCTGGGAGCCATCTTTTTACCCTTGGTGGATATGCTTTGCCGGACCGCGGTGGCACCGGCCGAACTTCCGATCGGGATGATGACTTCCCTGATGGGGGCGCCGTTCTTTATATTTCTTCTCCTTCGCAAAAGGGCACTGTGATGATGGCCTTACAGAATATTCGGGTGGTGAAGGGCAAACGCACGATTTTGGAAGAGATCCATTTGCAACTGACCCCGGGCAAGGTCACGGTCGTCATCGGCGTGAATGGGGCCGGGAAAAGTACGCTGGTACGTCTGCTCTCCGGTGAGTGGATGCCTGATGCAGGTCAAATATTGTGGGAGGGGAATGCGCTTTCTGAAAGCTGTCCGCTGGAGGTTGCCCGATACCGGGCCGTGGTAAATCAGCAGGCGGATTTACGATTTGATTTTACCATTCGCGAAGTTGTGGAGATGGGACGGTTCCCTTTACGGCAGACAAACGGAAAGCAGCTTCAGGATCATGTGGATACGGCCTTAAATGAAGTGGGGCTTCTTTCTAAATCCGACGCCAGGGTGACCCG